>CAJUTD010000046.1:0-5119 GCA_910589635.1 uncultured Lachnospiraceae bacterium
AATTGTTTAAAAAAAATTACGCTCTCCGGCAAGCATTTACTGGGATTGATTAATGACGTGCTGGATATGTCTAAGATTGAGAGCGGAAAGATGACCTTGACTTCAGAGATGATTTCTCTGCGGGAAGTAATTGAGGGGGTTGTCAGCATTGTACAGACGCAGGCCAAAGGAAAGGAGCAGAATTTTAATATTCACATATCCAAGATTTTGGTGGAGGATGTATATTGTGATAGTGTGCGTTTAAATCAGGTATTGCTGAACTTACTGTCTAATTCCGTCAAGTATACCCAGGAGGGCGGTACAATCCAGTTATCTTTATATCAGGAGGAAGAGACGTCTCCTAAGGGAAGCGATTATGTGCGCACGCATATTCTGGTAAGTGATAACGGGATTGGTATGACACCTGAATTTTTGGAGCATATTTTCGATTCTTATTCCAGGGCGGACAACAAGAGAGTACAGAAGACGGAAGGCGCCGGGCTTGGTATGGCGATCACCAAATATATTGTAGATGCAATGGAGGGAAATATTTCCGTTAAGAGCCAGCCGGATAAGGGAACAGAGTTTCATTTGATTCTTGATCTCGAAAAGGCTACTACGCAAGAAATGGATATGGTGCTTCCGGCATGGAAAATGCTTGTCATTGATGACGACGAAATGTTATGTAATACAGTAGTTGAGGTATTAGAGTCTATTGGCGTTCAGGCAGATTGGGTACAGAGTGGGAAGAAAGCCATAGACCTGGTGACAAGGCACCACCAACAAGGGGATGATTATCAAATTATTCTGCTGGACTGGAAGCTGGCTGATATGGATGGCCTTCAGGTTGCCAGGCAGATACGGCGTATTGTAGATGGCGCGGTGCCACTAATCCTCATATCCTCCTACGACTGGAGCGAATTTGAAAAAGAGGCGAGAGAGGCAGGAATTGATGGTTTTATCGGCAAGCCGTTGTTTAAGTCAACGCTTTTCCATGGACTGCGCAAGTACATGGGAGATGCAGGGCTTCCAGATAATACGGAGGCGGATTTTGATTTTTCCGGTTACCGGGTATTGGTTGCCGAGGATAATGAGATTAACTGGGAAGTTTTAAAAGAGCTTTTGTCAGATTTGGGAATGGAATTAGAATGGGCTGAGAATGGTAAAATATGCCTGGAGAAATTTGAGGAGTCGAGCCCGGGCTATTATGATGTGATTTTCATGGATGTTCGTATGCCGATTATGAACGGCTATGAAGCAACGCAGGCAATTCGAGGACTGAAACGTCCAGATGCGCAGGAGATCCCCATTATTGCTATGACAGCGGATGCTTTTTCAGAGGATATACAGCATTGTTTGGAAAGTGGGATGAACGCGCATACTGCAAAACCAATCAACTTGGATGAATTGCTGGCTCTTTTAAAGAAGTATACAGCGAACTGATAAACAGCAGAATGAGTGATAAATAGCGTATTTTAGTGCTTCAGAGATCGAACAAGGCGTAAAAGAAAGGAAGTCTATCTTATATGAAGGACAAAAGAAAATTATTACAGCAAATTGCATATGTCGTGTTACTCATCGTGGGGGTTGTGGTCTTATTCCATTGGTATACGACACAGAACAGCCAACGGACGGAAGAGCGGAACAAGGATTATGCGGCCGATTCCGCGCGTCAGACAGCAAGTAAGATAGATGAGAAATTGGAAAATGCGCTGAATTTAATAGATACATACACTTATTTTATAGGGGAGAGCCTTACCAAACCAGAAATTTCGTCACAGAGATTGTCTGAAATGGAAGATAATATGCTGTTTGACGCTCTCGTGTTTACAGACAGTACAGGTGCCAATCACTCGTCTGACGGACGGACATCAAATGGAGCTGGGCGAGACTATTTTGTCAACGGAATGAAAGGGGAAAGTGGTATCACCGTAGTATTTGACTCGGAATTCTATAATGAGGCAATGTTATGTTTCTATGCGCCTATCAGATATGAAGGGGAGATTATAGGCGTGTTGCGGGGAGCGTATCTTGCCGAGGAATATTTGAAAGATATGCTTGTCACAACTTATTTTGGTGAGAAGGCATCTGTACATATGTGCCTGCCGGACGGAACGGTAATTGCATGTTCAGACAGCAAAGGCCATAAGGGCAATTTGATTGAGTTACTTGTGGAAATGAATATGATTGACCCGCAGACAGCGAAACAGACAGAAGAAGTTTTTGCAAATGGCGGGGAAGGTGCGTTTGTCTGTGGTTCCGGGAGCGAAACAGATAATCTTTGCGTCAGATACCTCGCACAAGATAGGTTTGTCCTTGTGCAGACATTCCCTAAGGATGTTACGCAGGAAATGATAAGGGATGAGAACTTTGTGGGAATCTGCCTGGAAATGATGCTGATTGGGCTTTTTGTCCTTTACATTCTCACTTTGCTGGTGCGGGCACGCCGGGAGCGGAAGATTCTGGAGCGGGAAAACCGCGAGATGGGTTATATCATAAGCGGTGTCAACACTTTATTTTCCCGTTTTATTATGGTGAATCTCGAGACTGATACATATCAGTACTTGTCAGGAACAAGGCCGGAGAACAGAGAGATTCCGACTAGCGGCAGTTTTCATGAACTATCAAAATACCTCTGTTCCATTATTGTGGAAGAGCAAGGGCGTGCGGAGTTTGCGCAGCAGATCGATAAGGATTCTATTATTCGGGAGATGGAGGAGCAGGATGACCTGTTATATGAGTGTCATGTAAATAGAAAGAGCGGGCCGGAATGGGAGCATATCAATATTATCTGCCTGGAGCGCCAAAATGGAAAAGCGTGTAAAGTTCTGTTTATCCGTCAGAATATAACGGAGCTGAAAGAGAATGAGCTGCGCATACAGGCAGAAATATCGCTGTCGGCGCGCAAGGAGAGGCAATACCGTATTGCCATTACCTCCAATGCGTTCTGTACCTTTGAGTTTAATTTGACCCAGGATGTTATTATGGACGATGTCGTGCGCGTGGTAGATGGACAGCAGGTATCGTTGTTGGAGAGAGCGGGGTTGCAGGCTCCCTGCAAGGCATCCGAATGTTTTGAGCGGTGGAGACAGTTTGTCTTTGAGGAATCGAGGGAAGAATATGCGGCGAAAGTAAATGTAGATTATTTGAAAGAACAATACCAGCGGGGTCATGCGGAAGTAAATGTAGATTATTGGAGTTCCGCGCCTGGCGGGCGGCAGATTTGTATTCGTCAGTCATTTATTATGACACAGGATTATGATACAGATGACATTATGGTTATGGTTGTGTCGAAGGAAGTCACAGAGCAGGTGCAGAAACAGCGGGCGCAGACACAGGCGTTACAGGACGCTTTGATGCAGGCACAACATGCCAATAGGGCAAAGACAACGTTCCTATCCAATATGTCCCATGACATCCGTACGCCGATGAATGCGATTATCGGTTTTGCGACGATTGCAGTCAGCCATATTGACAATAAAGAGCAAGTAAGGGATTGTTTGCAAAAGGTTTTATCTTCCAGCAACCATCTGTTGAGCCTAATTAACGATATTCTTGACATGAGCCGTATAGAAAGCGGTAAGGTACAAATTAAAGAACAAGAGTGTAATATATCTGAATTAATGCATAATCTTGTGAACATCATCCAGCCGCAGGTGAAGGCAAAGCAGTTGGAATTATTTATAGATACTTTCGAGGTTGCAAATGAAGATGTTATCGCAGATGCCTTAAAGTTGAATCAGGTATTTATCAATCTGTTGAGTAATGCTGTAAAGTATACGCCGGCAGGGGGCACAGTGACTTTCCGCATTTTGCAGAAGACTACGTTCCGTCATGGGTATGGCGATTATATCTTTGTCATCAAGGACAATGGTATCGGCATGTCGCCAGAGTTTGTAGAGCATATTTTTGAACCGTTTGAGCGGGAAGCAACTACTACTAAAACGGGAATAGAGGGCACTGGCCTTGGTATGGCAATCACGAAGAATATCGTGGAAATGATGAACGGTGCGATTCGGGTTGAGAGCGAACCTGGCAAGGGAAGTGTGTTTACCGTAGAACTTACCTTGCAGTTACAGGATATTGAGAAGAACGCGGCACAGATTAAGGAACTGGAAGGGCTGCGTACGTTAGTCGTGGATGATGATTTCAATACTTGTAACAGTGTGAGCAAAATGCTCCAGCAGATTGGTATGCGCTCGGAGTGGACGACATCCGGCAGGGAAGCGGCGTACCGGGCTAAAATTGCCAATGAAGAGGGCGACGCTTATCACACTTATATTATTGACTGGCAGATGCCGGAAATGAGTGGTATTGATACAGCTCGTAAAATTCGCAGCGCAGTCGGCGAGAATGCACCAATTATTATTCTCACGGCGTATGATTGGACAGATATTGAGGAGGACGCAAGAGAGGCGGGCATCACTGCTTTCTGTGCGAAGCCGCTGTTTATGTCTGATTTGAAAGCTGCATTGCTTTCAGCAAATAACCTTTTGGAAAAAGAAGAAAATGTTCCTTCCTGGACGTTAGCAGACTTCGGTGGAAAGCGCCTTCTGCTGGTGGAGGACGTGGAGATGAACCGTGAGATTGCGGAAGTTATCTTGACAGAAGCTGGTTTTGTGGTGGAGGCTGCACCAGATGGAACAGATGCTGTGAGTATGGTAGACGAATCCGAGGAGTACTATTATGACGCTATCCTTATGGATATCCAGATGCCAATTATGGATGGCTATGAGGCAACCAGAACAATCCGAAATATGTCGAGGAAGGATGTAAAGAGAATGCCGATTATTGCCATGACTGCAAACGCCTTGGAGGAGGATAAGGAGGCAGCGATCAAACATGGTATGGACGCACATATTGCCAAGCCGATTGATACAGATGTCTTAATCGAGGTGCTTGGAAAATTTCTTGGATAATTGTGTAATAAAACAGCCCAAGTTCTTTCAGTTTGAGGAACTTGGGCTGTTTTGGCAGGTTGAATTTGTGATTTCTTACCTGTGTTTTCCTATTTCATTTTTCTTCTGGAAAAGCGAGGCTTTGATAACGCCCTTTGGATCTTTTACCAACAGAATTACCAGCCAGATAATCAATCCCAGAGCTACGACAGACAAACCAAGATAGAAGTCGTTGAGCATAT
>CAJUTD010000046.1:5129-5604 GCA_910589635.1 uncultured Lachnospiraceae bacterium
TGTACTCAAAGACAGCGTCTATGAGCCACATGAGGGACGCGCCCCAGTACATCCAACAGAGGACGCCGGTATGCATTTGGCTCTCGGGCGCATTTCTGTACCATATAACGGTACAGATAATCGCGGCAAAGACAGTCGTTAATAATGTCATAGCAGTCCTCCTATTTAGCGGGAGGAAGGTTTTTTGCAGACGCTATGGCGTTCTTTTCCATAATCTTTGTGACGCCGAGCATTGCCAGCCATACAGCTGTTACGAGAACGGTCATAGAGATACCGGCAGTTGCCATCTCGTTAAGCATCTGGGCGGCGTCTACAGGATTGCCAGTTGCCGTTAAGAATGGGAACCACGGCGTAACCTCACCGTGCCATACATGTTCAAAGGCAAGCAGGGCAGAACCTCCCCAGAGTAAATTGTTAAGCCATTTTAATTTTCTTGAAAATATATCTTGACAAAAACAAAGCTCAAAAGTACAAT
>CAJUTD010000046.1:5614-7843 GCA_910589635.1 uncultured Lachnospiraceae bacterium
CACTGCTTCTGTGGTGGTAACGCCGTCTAAACTAACCTGTACGCTTTCAGAAGCGGATTCTTTTTTCTCTAACACTTTTGCTGCAACGGTGGTAATCACTGCCTCCGCTGCCGGTACAACGAAACATGCCATTTCTTATCCTCCTAATTATAAAAAATTATGAGATCAGGGTCTATATGTACTCTAATCTATATAGAAAAAACGCTTCTGCGTTTTACGCTGGCTTCATGCCGACATTAAAATTATAGTATATTTTATCGTTGTATTTGTCAAGGAATACCAGCTATTTTTCTGCTGGATGCAAAAGCGTAAGAATTTCCTCCAAAAGTGATTTCATGTTGAGCTCCCGTGTGCCGGCTACGATATTGTCACAATGGTTGACGGGAATCAAAATTCGTTTGGCATTGCTTTGTCCAACCGCGACCGCCATCGCCGGTGTGATTTCGCCAAACAGGGAATCGGCTATCACAATTCCGATTGGCCCGATGATGACGTCTGCTTTCCTTGCACCGACAATCACGGCATTCTCCCCGGTTGCGCCATGATCTGCGCCGGCCTTTAGCATAGCTGTAGTAGCTGCTGTGTTCGTCCCGACTGCCGTAACTGTAATATTAGGAATACTTTTATGGATGGCGGCGACGATTTGTTTACCGATACCTCCGCCTTGTGCGTCAATTACTAATATCTGCATAGAAAAATGTCCTTTCGGTTGATTTTATCATTATATCATGAGAAAATGTAATTGTCGATTCGTCAAAACTTATTGCCAAACCTACATCAAAACTTATTGACATGGAATTAGTATGTGTTATACTCTTGAAGAATTGAATATGTATATTTATTTGAACATGAAGAAAAGATTAACAGCAGTATGAATGGCGGTATTGATAGGAGTATTGATTATGGCAGGATGCCAAAGTGGAAAAGACCGCACAAAAAGTATAACCAGGAACACGGCGATTCTTGTAGTTAGTTTCGGAACAAGCTATAACGAAAACCGTGTTCTGACGATTGGAGCTATAGAGGAAGATATCGCGAAGGCATTTCCTGTTTATGAGATGCGTAGGGCGTTTACCAGCCAGATAATCATTGACAAGTTAAAAAAGCGCGACGGTTTGGAAATCGACAACGTGGAAGAAGCTTTAGAGCGGGCGGTAAAGGACAACGTTGAAAATCTTGTCGTACAGCCGACACTCTTGATGGATGGTTACGAGTATATGGATTTGGTAAACGCCCTCAAGGATTATGAGGACAAATTTAACCAAGTGATAATAGGAGCGCCGCTGCTTTCCAGTGATGCAGATTTTGATGCGGTGGTAAAAGCGATTACTGATAAGACGTCCTCTTATGATGATAGACAGACAGCTATTTGCTTCATGGGCCATGGCACGGAGGCAGATTTCAACGGTGTTTATTCCAAATTGCAGGAAAAGCTGAAAAGCGCTGGTTTTGATAATTACTATATCGGCACGGTGAAGGCAGAACCGACATTAGATGACGTGATGGCGTCGCTCAAAGAAAAGGGTTCCTATAAAAGGGTTGTCTTAGAGCCGCTTATGGTGGTGGCAGGCGGCCATGCCACCAATGATATGGCGGGAGATGAGGATGATTCCTGGAAAACAATTCTGAAAGGCAAAGGATATGAGGTTGAGTGTCTCTTGGAGGGGCTCGGGCAGGTAGAGGCTATTCGGAATATTTATGTAGCGCATACACAGGCAGCGTTTGACAGCCTGAAATAATCGTTTAGGAAATCTGGTGAATGAAAGAAATAACGGTTGACAAATGATGTATTTCCTGATAGAGTAGTTTTAGTAAAATTCCCATGAGGGAGTAGCAAGCGTATCACGTAGCAAGTCAACATACTGGCGACAAGCCTGGCTTGTTTTAAATTGCGAGACTCATGTATAACTGCGAAGCTATACATGGAGTCTTTATATTAGATGATATATACCCAAGTATAGTTTTGAGGCTGTACTTGGGTTTTTTGCGGCAATTTTGAAAATGAATCATTACTTTTGGGCAGGAGGGAATGGAAATGGAATGGAGTTTACGATTTGTTCTTAACAATATTTTTCTTGGAGCAGGGCTTGCGATGGATGCTTTTTCGGTATCTCTGGTAAATGGGCTCAGCGAGCCCGGGATGTCTAAGAAGAAAATGTGCACAATTGCAGGCGTATTTGCCTTTTTTCAGGCAATGATGCCGATGATTGGCTGGATTTGCGTGCATAC
>CAJUTD010000046.1:7853-25763 GCA_910589635.1 uncultured Lachnospiraceae bacterium
AAATGTTTATCCCCTGGATTGCGTTGGCATTGCTTCTTTTTATTGGCGGGAAAATGTTGATAGAAGGAATTCGTAATCAGGAGGAAACAGAGGAAAAATCATCAGTCAGTGCCAATACTCTTCTTATCCAGGGTATTGCGACCTCTATAGACGCTTTGTCTGTAGGCTTCACGATTGCGGGTTACGGTCTGGCAATGGCAGTGGCAAGCGCATTGCTGATTTCAATTGTTACCTTCCTTATCTGTGTCTGCGGGCTGCTAATTGGCAGAAGGTTTGGAACCAAATTGTCCAATAAGGCGGCAATCTTGGGCGGCGTCATTCTCATTGCTATCGGCATTGAAATTTTTGTGTCGGGGGTATTCTGACAGAAGATGGAAATTGCGGTTGCAGCTTTACCATACAGAGGAAGTATGGTATGATTTTATTGTCGTATTTTGTGTAAAAATTATAGGAAAGGAAAGCAGATTATGGAATATACTTATAAGACAAAGGGAACATGCTCTAGCCAGATTAAATTGAACATTGAGGGAAATATTGTGACTAATATCACATTTACAGGAGGATGCAACGGTAACTTAAAGGCCATTCCGCGCCTTGTGGACGGATGGACGGTAGAGCAGATTGAGGAAAAGCTCTCCGGGCTTCAATGCGGTTTCAAACAGACTTCCTGCGGAGACCAGCTGGCGAAAGCCTGCCGGGCAGCGTATGAAGCGCAAAAGTAATGGGAACCGAAATTTTTGTCGAAAATATGAAAAAACTATGTACCAATAGAAATAGAATATGGTATACTTGACGGTATAAGGATTTGAGTGCCAGGGGCCACAGTGACAGAAGCGTTTTTGGCATTTGAACGATACAAAAATAATAAGAAAGTGGGGCACGAGAAATGGGTTTCATGACATTTAAGGGCGGCGTTCATCCGCACGATGGAAAAGAATTCTCCAAAGATAAGCCGATACGTGATATTTTACCCAAGGGTGAACTGGTATATCCTGTTTCCCAACATATCGGGGCGCCGGCAAGTCCGATTGTGGCTGTGGGTGATACCGTGCTGAGAGGGCAGAAAATTGCAGAGGCCGGCGGATTTGTATCTTCACCGGTGTATGCTTCCGTATCCGGTACGGTCAAAGCAATCCAACCGCGCAGGGGCGCAGTGGGAGATATGGTGAATTCTATCATCATCGAGAATGACGGAGAGATGAAAGAAGTAGAATTTTCACCGGTTGACGATGTGAAGTCTCTTTCTAAGGAGGACATTATCGGCAGAGTGAAAGAGGCAGGCGTAGTGGGTATGGGAGGCGCAGGATTTCCGACCCATGTGAAGTTATCACCGAAGGAGCCGGAGAAGATTGAATACATAATTGCCAACTGTGCAGAGTGTGAGCCGTATCTGACCGCAGACTACAGGCGTATGTTGGAGAATCCACAGGAACTGATAGAGGGTATGCGCATTGTGTTGCAGTTATTTGACAATGCCAAGGGACTGTTTGGCATTGAGGACAACAAGCCGGACTGCATTCAGAAAATGCAGGAGCTGACAAAGGATGAGCCTCGCATGGAAGTCTGTCCGTTGAAGACAAAATACCCACAGGGCGGAGAGCGTCAATTGATTTATGCGACCACGAAGCGGGAGATTAACTCCAAAATGCTGCCGGCGGACGCAGGCTGTATTGTAGATAATGTGGAGACATTGATTTCTATATATAATGCTGTGAAGCTCGGGAAACCGGTGATGAACCGTATCTTTACGGTAACCGGAGATGCTGCAGCCGAGCCAGGTAATTTTAATATCTGTCTTGGTATGAGCTATGCAGAGATTTTAGAGGAAGCAGGCGGTTTCAAAGTACAGCCGGAGAAGATTATTTCCGGCGGTCCTATGATGGGATTTTCGATGTTCGGGCTGGATATTCCGACCACAAAGACATCTTCTTCCCTTCTTTGTCTTGCCAAGGATGACGTTGCGGCGAGCGAGACTACGGCATGTATCAATTGCGGACGCTGCGTGGGGGCGTGTCCGGAGCAGATTATTCCTACCAGATTGTATAAAATGTCAAATCATGGAGACATGGAAGGGTTTGAAAAATGGAATGGCATGGAATGTATTGAATGTGGAAGCTGCAGTTATATCTGTCCAGCCAAAATACCTCTGGCACAGTATATCAGAACCATGAAAAAGCAGATTCTTGCAGAGAGAAGGAAGAAATAGCAGCAACTGAGAAAGAACCACCCCGCGGCGGGCAGGCATGGCTTTGGCCGGCTGTCTGGGGAATAAAAGAGAAAGAGGTGTCTTATTGTGAGTGATTTATATAACGTATCGTCATCATCACATGTCCGTGATAAAGATACATCTGCCAAAATCATGCTTTATGTGGTAATCGCGTTATTGCCGGCAAGCATATTTGGCGTTATCAATTTCGGAATACGCGCATTGGCGCTGATTCTGGTATGTGTGGCAGTATGTGTGGCTTCCGAATGGGTTTTCGAGAAACTCATCCATAAAAAGAGTACCATTAATGACTTCAGTGCAGTAGTGACAGGTCTTTTACTGGCATTGAATCTGCCTCATACACTTCCCATCTGGCAGGCAGTTTTAGGAAGTGTGTTTGCGATTGTGATTGTTAAAATGCTGTTCGGCGGTTTAGGGCAGAATTTCATGAACCCTGCGCTGGGCGCAAGATGTTTCCTGTTGGTATCGTTTGCAGGGACAATGACAAGTTTTACATACGATGGCGTCACCGGGGCGACGCCTCTGGCATTGATAAGGAATGGCGAGACCGTGGACACGATGAAAATGTTTTTGGGAACCACGGCAGGAACTATCGGTGAGACCAGCGTAGTTGCCATTTTAATTGGGGCAATCATCCTGATTCTGTTCGGCGTCATTGATTTAAGAATTCCGGCAAGCTATATTATTTCCTTTGCCTTATTTATTCTGCTGTTTGGCGGGCATGGATTTGATATGAATTATCTGACTGCGCAGCTTTGCGGCGGCGGTTTAATGCTCGGCGCATTTTTCATGGCAACCGATTATGTGACTTCCCCGATTACCCCGACGGGCAAAATTGTATTTGGAATTTTGTTGGGTGTTCTCACCGGATTATTCCGCGTGTTTGGCGCCAATGCCGAGGGAGTTTCCTTTGCGATTATCTTAGGCAACCTTCTGGTGCCGATTATTGAGAAGTTTACGATTCCGAGGGCATTTGGACAGAAAAAGGAGGTCAGGCATGAATAAGAAGATCGTACATGACGCGTTGATTTTAACCGCCTTTACACTGGTGCTGGGATTTCTGCTGGGGGCTGTCTATGAGATAACCAAAGAGCCCATTGCAGCGGCAGAAAAAGCAGCGTTGGATGAAGCATACAAGGTTGTATTTGCAGATGCAGCTTCTTTTGAGGAAGATGCAGAGTTTGATGCGGCAAAAGCGGCGGAGCTTATTGCAGCAAGTGAATTTCCCAACGATGAGATTACGGCAGTAAATAAAGCATTAGATGCATCCGGTAATGTCCTTGGTTATGTCATCAATGTTACCTCCCATGAGGGAAGCCAGGCTGATATTTCATTTTCTGTGGGCATCACGAATGAGGGCGTTTTGAATGGATACTCCATTACATCCATCAGCGAGACGCCGGGACTTGGTGTGCTGGTGCAGGAGGAGCCGTTCTATTCTCAGTTTGAAGGGAAGTCCGAGGAGACTTACACGGTCGTAAAATCTGCTCCGGCGGCAGAGAATGAAATCCAGGCAGTCACAGGTGCAACCATTTCTTCCAGGGCGGTCACCAATGGTGTCAATGCATGTCTGGAATATTTCAGAAGCGCTTTGCAGGGAGGTAACTAAGTATGAATAAATATGTAGAACGTTTATATAATGGTATCATCAAAGAAAACCCAACATTTGTATTGATGTTGGGAATGTGCCCGACGCTGGCGGTAACATCCTCTGCGATTAACGGAATCGGAATGGGATTGTCCACTACAGTCGTGCTTGTAATGTCCAATCTGCTGATTTCTATGTTCCGTAAAGTGATTCCAGGCGGCGTGCGTATGCCGGCTTATATTGTCGTTGTAGCGTCTCTTGTTACGATTGTGCAGTTTATCATGCAGGCATATACACCGGCGCTTTCCGCATCTTTGGGCGTGTATATTCCTTTGATCGTTGTAAACTGTATCATTCTGGGAAGAGCAGAGAGCTATGCTTCTAAGAATCCTATTATGCCGTCTATTTTTGACGGAATTGGCATGGGGCTTGGTTTTACCGTTGGCCTTACTTTCATTGGCCTGATTCGCCAGATTCTGGGGGCAAATCTTGGAATTACTGTATTTATCATGGCGCCTGGGGCATTCCTGGTACTTGCATTCTTAGTTGCGGGCATGAATGTCATTAGAGATAAAATGGAAAAGAAGGGCAAACCTCTGGCAGCTCCCTCCGGATGTCTGTCCGGGGACTGTGCAAGCTGTACGCAGTCTGCAATGTGTACCGGTAAATTAACATCCGCGAAGAATTTGGAAGAATAGGAGGCAGAATAGATGAAAGAATTATTGATCATTGCAATCGGCTCTGCCATTGTAAATAATGTAGTGTTAAGCCAGTTCCTTGGAATCTGCCCATTCCTTGGTGTTTCCAAGAAGACCAACACCGCAGCCGGCATGGGCGGCGCCGTTATCTTCGTTATCACGCTGGCGTCTTTTGTTACCGGATTAATATACAAGTTTATCCTCGCACCGTTCCATGTAGAATATCTACAGACTATCGTATTTATTCTTGTGATTGCATCTTTGGTGCAGTTTGTGGAAATGTTCTTAAAGAAAAATATGCCGCCTTTGTATGAGTCATTAGGCGTATATCTTCCGCTGATTACTACCAACTGTGCAGTATTGGGCGTTGCCTTGACAAATGTAACCAAAGGTTACGATTTATTGCAGGGTGTGGTAAACGGCCTGGCTACTTCCGTAGGATTTTTCATTGCTATTGTAATTATGGCGGGGCTTCGTGAGAAAATTGAGTACAACGATGTTCCGAAACGTTTTCAGGGAACGGCAATTGTGTTGATTACAGCCAGCTTAATGTCAATCGCCTTCATGGGATTTTCAGGAATGATTTGACCTAAGGGGGAGCAAATGACCTGAGGATGCCTTAGGTCACCCATCGTTACCAATAGATGTAAACTTAGGCCTCTTGGAGTAATCAAAGAAGGAAAAAGGAGGAAAACATGAATATAGGAGCAATTATCATTGCCGCCCTGGTAGTGGGCGGAAGCGGTATTCTGCTTGGCTTATTCCTGGGGATTTTCGGGGAGAAGTTCAAAGTAGAAGTAGATGAGAGGGAAGAGGCTATCATGGGCGTGCTTCCCGGCAATAACTGCGGCGGCTGTGGATATGCCGGATGTTCCGGTCTTGCGGCAGCCATTGTAAAAGGCGAAGCGCCGGTCAATCAATGCCCGGTAGGCGGTGCCCCCATAGCTGCACAGATTGGAGAGATTATGGGTGTTTCTGCTGAGGAGGGTGCGAGAAAGGTTGCCTTTGTAAAATGTGCTGGCGACTGTGAGAAGGCAAAACAGGATTATAAATACACAGGCGTAGAAGACTGTGCATCCATGGCCTTTATCCCCAATGGAGGTCCCAAGGGCTGCAATTACGGCTGTCTCGGATATGGAAGCTGTGTGAAAGCTTGTCCGTTTGATGCAGTACATATTATCAATGGTATCGCAGTGGTAGACAAGGAAGCCTGTAAGGCATGCGGTAAATGCGTGGCAGCATGTCCTAAGAACTTGATTGAGCTGATTCCTTACGATGCTAAGAATAAGGTACAATGTAATTCCAAGGACAAAGGCAAAGATGTTATGGCTGCTTGTTCTGTGGGATGTATCGGCTGTCATCTCTGTGAAAAGAACTGCCCGGAAGGTGCGGTCACAGTTACCGACAATATTGCCCATATTGATTATGAAAAATGTACCGGTTGTGGTACGTGTGCGGAGAAATGCCCGAAAAAGATTATCAGCAAGGCAGTTTAAAGGGCAGGATTGTTCGATAATTATTAGCAAGGCAGTTTAAGGAATTGAATTATCCTTGTACAGCTAGAAATTAGTTTCTATTTGCTGTATTAGTAACGATGAGAAAGCGGAAAATGCCATGCAACGCACTTTTCGCTTTCTTTATGTCCTAGGAGCCAAAGTGTGCAATCTTTCTCATCAATGAGAGTTTAGGAGCGTTGGGGTGGGCTTGCCCATTTTGTTCTGTTTTGCATACTAGAGGAGACAATAATGCAATATACTGGATATGAACAGATATGGATGTTTTTTATATATAGTTTTTTGGGGTGGTGCCTGGAGGTGATCTACGCGGCCGCGGGACGTAAAAAATTTGTAAACAGAGGGTTTTTAAATGGAATTTTATGCCCGGTTTATGGATTTTCTATGGTGTTCATGCTGGTGTTTATGGATTCCCTGAAAGGAAAATGGTTTTATCTTTTTTTGGGGTGTATGATTGTGGGAACCGTAACGGAGCTTATAACAGGCCTGGCATTAGAAAAAATATTTCATCTGCGTCTGTGGAATTATTCAGAAAAAAGATTCCAGGCGGGCGGTTATATCTGTCTTACAGCATCTCTAGTTTGGGGAATGCTAGGCTTGATAGTGGTAAAATTTATAAATCCATTTTTTCTTGTAGTAATCCGTAAAGTACCTGGAATTCCCGGCATGATTCTTATGATTGTCTCATTAATAATTCTTGCTGCGGACACGGTGACAACTACAGCGGCGTTGCTCAAAATAAAAAACCAGTATCCAGCTTTTGCAGAGATAGCCGAAGGATTTACACAGGCGTCGAAATCACTGGAAGGATTTATCATAAAGCTGGTGCACAGAAGGGTAAACAAAGCGTTTCCAGGGTTGGAGAAAAAAGAAACAGAAGAGGAACAGCAAGAGCGAATTTATCGGGAGACTGTGTTTGCTTACGGTTGCAGCTTTTGTAAGGTTTTCTGGATTTTTATGTTGGGGGCATTCCTGGGGGATCTGACGGAGACAGTGTTTTGCCGATTTTCTATGGGATGGTGGATGAGCCGCAGCAGTGTGGTCTATGGTACGTTCAGCCTTGTTTGGGGACTTGGCGTTGCCGGATTTACGATTCTTTTGTATCGTTATCGCAATCGGGAAGGCCGATATATCTTTTTTGCCGGGACATTATTGGGCGGCGCTTATGAGTACATATGCAGCGTATTTACAGAGCTGGCATTTGGCACGGTATTCTGGGACTACAGCAAAATACCTTTTAACCTTGGCGGACGCATAAATCTTTTATTTTGCTTTTTCTGGGGCATAGCAGCCTGGGTGTGGATAAAATTGCTTTATCCCAAGGTATCGAATTTAATTGAAAAGGTACCGAAGAAATCTGGAACGTGGGTTACATATATTGTGCTGGTGTTTATGGTCGGAAATGTGTTACTATCCGGCATCGCTCTAAGTCGCTACAGTGAACGGGCATGTGGAATGAAAGCAAATAATGCGTTATCAGAGTGGATAGATGAGAGATTCCCCGACGAACGGATGGAACGAATCTATCCAAGTGCAAAAATAAGAAAATAGATAATAGTAGTGAGAAAAAGATTATATTAAGGAAGCAGGATTTATATTTATGGAAGAGAAAGAGTATTTTAAGACAAAAAAGCGGGTGGTCGTCAAGATTGGCTCCTCCTCAATCAATCACGAAGAGACTGGAAAATTGAATTTTACAAAATTGGAAAAGCTGGTAAGGGAGCTTTGTGATATAAGAAACCAGGGGATAGACGTGTGTCTGGTGAGTTCCGGTGCGATTGCCGTAGGACGCCAGGTAATGGGTTTTTTGGAACGCCCGAAGGATATTTCTACGAAACAGGCATGCGCGGCAGTGGGACAGGCAAGGCTCATGATGACATACCAGAAAATGTTTGCTGAATACCATCAAACGGTAGGACAGGTATTAATGACGAAGGGGACGATGCTTGACAACGTTTCCCGTAAGAATGCGCAGAACACCTTTGAAGAGTTGTTCCGCCTGGGTGTAATTCCCATTGTCAATGAAAACGATACGGTTTCCACCTATGAGATGCGGTTTGGCGATAATGACAGTTTGTCCGCGATCGTGGCGGCATTGGCAGGGGCGGATTTACTGATTCTGTTATCGGATATTGACGGGTTGTTCACAGACGATCCGCGTAGGAACGCGGATGCCAAACTGATTCGTGTCGTGGAGGAACTTGATGAAAATATTATTGCCATGGCAAAAGGTACGACCGGAAGCGATGTGGGAACTGGAGGAATGGAGACAAAACTGATTGCAGCGGAGATTGCAACGCGGTCCGGTGCAGATATGATTATTGCCAATGGGGAAGATGTGGGAATCTTGCACAGAATTTTTCGGGGAGAGTTTATGGGAACTTTATTTCGGGAACGTTATGACGAGGATTTCTATATTGCAGATTTTATAGAACAAAGTATGGACTAAAAGGTTGCTAAAGTTTCTTTAGTAACTTTTTTTTAAATGTGTGATAGAATTTACCATTTTTCCTGTCTATGAAAGTGAAGGGGGTTCTTGAGTTTCATGCAGGTCTTACAAGAAAGGGAGGTGGAATTTTGGAGGATGCGCAGATTGTCGACCTGTATTGGAAACGTGATGAACGTGCCATTATCGAATCGGACGCAAAGTATGGCCCATATTGTTATACGGTTGCAAACAATATACTTCTGAATCCTGAGGATACGAAAGAATGCATCAATGACACATGGGTGAAGGCTTGGAATACGATTCCACCACAAAAGCCAGAAGCTTTAAAGCCCTTCTTTGCAAAAATAATTAGAAATCTGGCGCTCAACCGCTATCAAATGCAAAATGCAAAAAAACGCGGCGGGGATGCGGTGACAATTGCAATGGAAGAGTTGAATGAATGTGTTTCTTCAACAGAAGATGTAGAATCCGCCTATTTTGCGAAATTGCTACAAAAGGATGTAAACCGGTTTCTTCATACCCTGCCTAAACGAGACTGTGATATATTCCTGCGCCGGTATTTCTTCTTGGATAATACGGCCGAGATTGCCAAACATTATGGAATGCGGGAAAGCAATGTACTTGTTATTCTTTCCCGGCTGCGAAAGAAATTAAAAAAATTCCTGAAAAAGGAGGGATATTTTGTATGACAGGCAGAGATTTGCTGGATGCCATCGGATATGTGGACGAAAATCTTTTGGAACACTGCCAACAAACAGAACAGAAAACAGCAAGAAATGGCGTCTCATGGTCTTGGTACGGTAAAAAACATGTTTCCCTAGCTGCCTGTGCCTGTCTGTTCCTTATTGTTATTCTTGGCCTCACATTTAGACAGTCCGATTTTTATGGTGTGGGTGATATGGCGGTGAAAGGAAATACGCAGAGCATGACTGCTTCCATAGGGATTTATTCTTCAGAGGAAAGGGAGCGTTTGCCAAAGACAGAGACCAAGGATGAAGCCGATAGCGGCTCAACAGGAGATAATTTTCATGAAACAGGCCAAGAATCAGAAACAAGCAGCGTAAATGGGGAGACGGAGGATACTTACCAACCCGCTGCCGTAGGCTTGCCGGATACAGATATTCCCACTGGCGCGAAAAGCGGCGCAGATACTACGCCAAAGGAATCCGGGAACACTGATATTCCACCGTCGCCGGACACACAATTGGCAAAGGTAGACGAGACTGATAACATAATAAAGAACTATTCCCAAGGCGTAAAAATTGAAGCCATAAAAGAAATCCCCAAAGGAGATCCCTCGTCAGGGGAACTTGTGCAGCCGGAAACCCTTCAGCCGGCCAAAGGAATTTCAGCGAAAAAAATTCTGGCGGAACATACCGTTATTATGCGCGGAACGGTAAAACAGGTTCGATATTTTCACGCCACAGGCGGCGAGTTAGATGTTTACTTTTCCATCGTCTCTTTGAAAGTAAAAGAGGTATACCGGGCGGACGGTTCAGGAAACCCACAGAAGGGAAGCATCTGTAAGGTTTATCTGCCGGGCACAAAGGGGTCCTTTCATTCAGAGAGCAGCGTTTTAGGGAAGCTCGCAAAGGGCAGTGAAGTGATTCTGTTGCCTTTTATTGCAGATGAAAAAACCGGCATCCATAACAAAGAGAATTTCTTTGCTTTTTGGGATGTGTCCGATTATTATTTTCAAGCAAAGACGGCAGATTCCCATATATTTTTGAAGACAAAAGCCGGCGTCCTCTATAATCCGAGGGTTTACGATATTCCATATACTGGAAAGAGGGTCACTTTGAATGACGTCGGAAATTATCTCAAAAAAATGATAAAGAATTCGTCCGATATCGAAAAATTACCATGAAATGAAGAACGCAAAAGGAGGAACTTTATGAAAACAGGAACTATTTTAAGACGGATAACCGCATTTGTAATTGCTTTGGCCTTAAGTATCACAATTACTGACACTGTATCATTTGCGAAAACAAAGGGCAAGCCAACGCTTTCAGATACGAAACTTACCGTGTGGACAAATGAAGACCTTGATCTTAGCTTGGAAAATGCATCATCCAAAGTTACATGGAAAAGCTCCAACAGTAATTTAGCCAGAATCGACAAAACTTTCGGGACATACCATCAGAACGTGTCTTTAAAAACGGGAAATAAGAGCGGAACTTGTACAATAAAAGCCAAGATAAAAAATAAGACATATAGTTGTAAAGTAACGATCAAAAAGGGAAATATTGTGAAAAAATATTCCGGGAAGAAATCAAAAACTGTGCTGGAAAAAGTAACGCAGACCAAACAGTCCCTTGTCATCCGTTATAAGATGTGCGCTGCGGCACATAAGAAGTGCAAGTGCCCTCCTGCCGCATATGGACATGCAATCTGTTTGGAGAAATACAGCGATGGAAAATGGCGCGAAGTTCCGATGAGTGCAAATGTTATGTTTACATGTGAGATGTGTATTATTCCACCTAAAACAAGCATCAGCAAAGCAATTCATCTGGAAAAGTATTACGACATTTCCAAATTGACGAAAGGCAGTTATCGGCTCTATGTAAATGTATATTATCCAGATGCAAAAAATTCATATGTTACGTTTAAACTCAGATAGTTTAAACGCCCCCATAACGAAACATATGCCGTTATGGGGGCGTTTGTTATTAGCGGTTGCGGATTGCAAATACAGGAAGTCCATCTTTCATAGGACGCTGGCACTCGCCTTTTACTAAGGGAGCTGCATAGTCGATAAATTCCTGGCTCAGGTTTGAGCCGTCATTGGTAATCCACTCAAGGGGAACGGTCTTTTCTTTGTTGCAAACGTCATTAACGTCTACTAAAGCACATTCCATGCCATAATCTCCATCCTTGCGGTTGAAAGCGATCATGTAGCCGGTCTCGCCTTTCAGTGCCTGCTGTACCGCAAAAGAACCAGCCATAACAGCTTCCTCTAAGTCTGTCGCAGACAGGCAGTTGGAAGAACAACGCTGGCTGACATTGAATTCTACGGAACGAACCTTTACACCAAGTTCTTTCTTGACAAGAGACTGGAGATAAGAGCCGCAGCCATTTAAAATCTTATGTCCGAACTGGTCAACAGCAGTCTCAACGGAGTCCTCGCTGATAAAGTTGCCCTCTGCGTCTTTGAGGCCTTCGGAAACGCAGACAGTAACGTGTTTGTGTTCGTCAATTGCTGCTTTGAGCTGTTTTATGAACTTCTCTTCTGAGAACGGTACTTCTGGTAAGTAAATCAAGAGCGGGTTGGGGTCCTTTTCGCATCTTGCGAGAACGGAAGAAGCAGCCAGCCAGCCGGCATGGCGTCCCATAATCTCGATAATCATAACATTGGGCTTGTCATATGCCTCGGAATCCCGGTTGATTTCGCGGACAGAGGAAGCTACAAACTTAGCAGCGCTGCCGAATCCCGGCGTGTGGTCGGTGAGTACCAAGTCGTTGTCAATTGTCTTTGGCACGCCCATCACGCGAATATCGCTGTTTACGGAAGCTGCATAGCGGGATAACTTGCTTACGGTGTCCATCGAATCGTTTCCGCCGCAGTAGAAGAAGTAACCGATATTCAACTCCTCAAATTTCTTGAATAATTCCGGGTATACAGGATCAGACAAATCTTCCGGAAGTTTATAACGGCAAGAGCCAAGGAATGCGCCAGGTGTAGTCTTCAAAGCGGAAAGCTCGTCCTTTGTCATGTCTGTGTCCATGTCCATATATTGGCCGCCAAGGAATCCCTCAATTCCGTGTACCATGCCGTATACCTTGCCAATCTGCCCTGTGCTTTTAAGTCCCTCTGTAACAACTCCGTACAGGCTTCCGTTGATAACGGCTGTAGGGCCGCCGGATTGTCCGACAATAAGATTTTTCATTATTAGTTCTCCTTTCGTTAAAAAAAATATAATCATCCAGTCAAAATTAAACTGTTAAAATATATGATAGACGAAAATGCTTGGAATTTCAAGCCAAAAGGAGTAGAATAGAGAAATAAAAAACAAAGCGAGGGAATCATGGATCAGAAAAAGATTGACAGAATCAATGTATTAGCGAGAAAATCTAAGGCGGAAGGCTTAACCGAAGAGGAGAAAAAGGAACAGGCGCTGCTGCGGCAAGAATATATTGCAATTGTGCGCAGGAATCTGCGCGGGCAGCTCGATAATATAGACGTGGTGAACCCGGACGGGAGCATTGAGAATCTTGGTGAGAAATATGGCAGGAAAAATGAGACGGATGCTTCATAAACATTTTCGGAGAGATTGAGAAGAGATGATTAGTCAGAATCAGATTGCAGAACGTAAGCGAAAACTGCGGGCGGATATGAAACGGAAACGGGATGGCCTTAACCAGGAAGAACGTAAGCGATGGTCGGATGGAATTTGCAGGAATTTGCAGGGGCAGCCTGCGTTCCGAAAGGCAGAAACCGTCTGCTTTTACTATCCGCTGGGGAGTGAGGCAAATCTTCTGCCTTTAGCGCAGACAGCGCTCGCTTTTGGGAAACAGGTGGCGTTTCCCCGGGTGGATGGCAGCGAGATGGAGTTTTACCATGTCTTTTCCCTGGAAAGATTTGCACAGGGGGCATTTCATGTAATGGAGCCTGTCGGCAATGAGGCTGTGCGTGGACAGGAAATGCTTGTGTTTGTTCCAGGGCTTGCCTTTGATGAAAATGGAAGCCGTATGGGATATGGAAAAGGGTATTATGACAGATATTTTGAAAAATCTTCCCATTGCCTTAAGATTGGCGTTTGTTACGAAATGCAGCTCGTATCACAGGTGCCCTGCGGGAAGTACGATATCTGCATGGATGCAGTAGTGACGGAACAGAGATTACTGTAACGCGAACGGCAGAAGTAAGATGCCTGCTCTTTGGCGTCGAAGTCTTTGGGGCAAATTTTTGGGGGAAGTTCTGATGGAAAGTATAAGAATATGGATGGAGGAATAAGATTATGTCGAATATTACATTAGAAGAAATCGGACAAAAAGCGAAAGCTGCGGAGGCGGTATTGCGAGTGCTGCCAACCAGTCAGAAAAATAAAGTATTGACAACCGCAGCCGATTACCTGATGGCAAATATGAAAATGCTGTTGGAGGCAAATGCTTTGGATATCGAGCAGGCGAAGGAAAACGGCATGGCACCGGCGCTCATAGACCGTTTGCTGCTCACAGAAGCACGGATTGCCCAGATGGCGGAAGGGCTGCGCCAGATTGCAGAATTGGAAGACCCGGTAGGAGAAGTGTTATCTATGAAACAACGCCCGAATGGCTTGCTCATTGGGCAAAAAAGGGTTCCCCTTGGTGTGATTGGCATTATCTATGAATCACGACCTAACGTGACGGCAGATGCGTTTGGGCTTTGTTTTAAGGCGGGAAATGTGGTAATTCTACGCGGTGGAAAAGACGCAATTCATTCAAACCATGCTATCACGCGGACGTTGCAGGACGCTTTGCACAAGTGCCAGCTCCCCCAGGACGCCATCAGCCTGATTACGGACACCAGCCATGAGACGGCAGAAAAGTTTATGAAGCTGAACGACTATGTGGACGTCCTGATTCCGAGGGGAGGCGCAGGGTTAATTCGCACGGTGGTGCAACAGGCAACTGTTCCAGTGATTGAGACGGGAACAGGCAACTGTCATGTGTATGTTGACGAGACGGCTGATTTGGATATGGCAGTCGAGATTATTTTCAATGCCAAGACACAGCGGATTGGCGTATGCAACGCCTGTGAGTCCCTAGTTATTCATGAAAAAGTAAAAGATGCCCTGCTTCCCCAATTGGTACAAAAATTAAAAGAGAAAAATGTGGAAGTGCGTGGGGATATTGCAAGCTGCAGCGTGTGCAGCGATATTGTCAGCGCGACACAGGAAGATTGGGGTAAGGAATACTTGGATTATATATTATCAGTGAAGACGGTATCTGACATTGATGAGGCAATTGCGCACATCAATAAATATAATACGGGCCATTCTGAGGCAATTATCACCAAAGATTACGATAATTCCCGGAAGTTCCTGGACGAAATAGACGCTGCCGCAGTGTATGTAAATGCGTCCACGCGGTTTACCGATGGGTTTGAATTTGGTTTTGGCGGTGAGATTGGTATAAGTACGCAGAAGCTTCACGCCAGGGGACCGATGGGCTTAAAAGAGCTCACAAGCACGAAGTACATTATTTATGGAAATGGGCAGGTGAGGCCATAACATGGAAGAGTCTATCCGGTTACTTTCTCAATCCCAGATTACGCGAGAATTGTTCCGCCATTTTAACCGCCGTCAGGAAGTTACAAAATGCTGGCGGAAAGACCAGGGAATCTGGATGTTAAAAGAAGAGCATTTTGTGGAAGATTGGAGTGAGGCACAGTACCAATTTTTGGTGGAATGCCTGAAAAACACGGTAAGTACAGGCGGAATTGTTTTGGGGGCATTTGTGCAGGGGAAGCTGATGGGATTCGCTTCCGTCGAAAGCCGCCGTTTTGGCTCTGAGAGACAGTATGTGCAATTGTCCTGCATCCATGTGTCCTGCGAGAGCAGAGGACTGGGGCTGGGGAAAAAATTGTTTCAATATGCAAGTTTCGGCGCAAGAAAGCTGGGAGCTGAAAAACTCTATATATCAGCGCACCCGGCACAGGAGACACAGGCATTTTATCATGCACTGGGGTGCGTGGAGGCAAACGAGTATGACGGCGATCTCGCCTCATCGGGAGATTGCCAACTGGAATGTTTGCTGGATGATGATACCCTTTCCGAACCATAAATGCGTATAGGCGCCAACTTGGCTTATCTCTTAAATATAGATTATATAACAGATAGGGAGAACGATAACAGAAATGTATAATGAAATTGATCTAAAACAAATTAATATAGATTCTGAGCCCTCCACAGAAGAACCGCAAAGGCAGTATTATTTTATGGCAAAATGCTGCCAATATACAAAGCAGTTTTTTACGGAACATGGGCGGTTTCCAACTGCACATGTACAGAACTATGGCTGTCAGATGAATGCACGTGACTCTGAGAAATTGACAGGAATTTTGGAGGCTGTGGGCTATGAAATCGTAGATACTGAGGAGGCGGATTTTGTCATTTATAATACCTGCACCGTGCGGGAAAACGCCAATAACAAGGTATGGGGACGTCTCGGTTATCTGAATGCTTACAAGAAAAAGCATCCGCACATGAAAATTGCTCTCTGCGGCTGTATGATGCAGGAAGAAGACGTATTAGAAAAACTCCAAAAAAGTTACCGTTTTGTCGATTTAGTTTTTGGAACGCACAATATTTATAAGTTTGCGGAACTTTTGTATGCCACGTTTGTACAAGAAGGCATGGTAATTGATATTTGGAAGGAAACGGACAAGATTGTAGAGGATTTGCCGGTGGAACGCAAATATAAATTTAAATCCGGCGTCAACATCATGTTTGGATGCAACAATTTTTGCAGCTATTGTATCGTTCCCTATGTAAGGGGAAGGGAAAGAAGCCGTAAGCCGCAGGATATTCTGCGGGAGATTGAACAATTGGCGGCAGACGGTGTGGTGGAAATCATGCTTCTGGGACAGAATGTCAATTCTTATGGGAAGAATCTGGATGTTCCTGTGACGTTTGCCCAATTGCTGTCGGATATTGAAAAGATAGAGGGAATTGAACGCATCCGTTTTATGACCTCTCATCCCAAAGACCTTTCGGATGAACTGATTGCAATAATGGCAAAATCGTCTAAAATATGCCGTCATCTGCATTTACCGTTACAGTCTGGAAGCAGCCGTATTTTAAAAGAAATGAACCGCCATTACGATAAGGAACAGTATCTTGCGCTGGTAGAGAAAATTCGCAGCGCCGTCCCGGGAATCGCGCTGACAACTGATATTATCGTCGGCTTTCCCGGGGAGACGGAGGAAGATTTCTCAGAGACTTTAGATGTTGTGCGCCGTGTGGGGTATGAAAGCGCCTTTACATTCATTTACTCCAAACGTACAGGAACACCGGCGGCAACAAAGGCAGACCAGGTTCCCGAGGATGTAGTGAAAGAACGTTTCGACAGGCTGTTAAAGGAAGTGCAGCATTTGGCGACAATGCGGGCGAACGCCTTAACTGGAAGTGTAGATGAAGTTCTGGTAGAAGAGGTAAATGAACAGGATGATACGCTTGTCAGCGGACGGCTGGGGAATAATTTTATCGTTCATTTTCCGGGCAGTCGGGATTTGATTGGCAAGATTGTGAAAGTGAAGTTAAACGAATGTAAAGGATTTTATTTTTACGGAGAACTGGCACAGTAGGAGGAACCGCAGGATGTATTCATATATGAAGGGCGAACTGGTTGAGATTTTAGATGAGATGATTGTGCTTGAAGTGAACAATATCGGCTATAATATTCATATCCCAGCCAGCATGATTGACAGCTTTCATGGAACGGGACAGACATTAAAGATCTATACTTACTTTCATGTCAAGGAAGATGCTATGAAGCTCTACGGATTCCTCACCAGGGATGACTTGAATATCTTCAAGCTGCTTTTAGGCGTCAGCGGAATAGGACCTAAGGGAGCGCTTGCCATCTTGACGGTGATGACCCCGGACGATTTGCGTTTTGCTGTGCTCGGGGAGGATGCCAAGACCATTGCCAAGGCTCCGGGGATTGGCAATAAGACGGCGCAGCGATTGATTTTGGAGTTAAAGGACAAGCTGAGCCTTGAAGATGCATTTGAGGCTAAACTTACACATCAAGAAGAAGGAACGGAAAACAAAGTTTCCGGCGTTAAGAGCGAGGCTGTACAGGCATTGACGGCGCTTGGTTATTCGTCTGCCGAGTCATTAAAGGCAGTCAACGCTATAGAAATAAACGAGGATATTACAGTGGAAGAGGTTTTGAAGTCTGCGTTAAGGCAGATGGCGATTTTGTAGGAGGAATCATTTATGGCTGAATTTAGGAAAATGAGAACGGAAGATACCCCGGCTGTGTTGGAAATGATGCGTATTTTCTATGGTTCTCCTGCTGTGTCACATGATGTGCCGGAGGAGACGTTAAGGCGAAATGTGGAAGTATGTGTGTCTGATAATCCATTGCTGGAAGGGGTTGTATTTTGGGAACAGGGAAATATAGCCGGATATGCTATGCTTGTGCATAGCTTTGCCACAGAATTTGGCGGCGTCTGTATCTGGCTGGAAGATATTTACGTGAAGCAGGAATACCGCGGACATGGTATCGGCACGCAATTTCTTGCGTATGCGAAGGAGCAGTACCGAGAAAAGGCCATGCTCTTAAAGCTGGAAGTAGAGCGCAGCAATATTGAAGCGGTAGGCGTCTATAAAAAGTGCGGTTTTGAAGAACTGACGTATATCGAAATGATAAAGACATTTTGTTGATTTCCTGTAACAGTTCAGCCATCGCATTATTATGGGCGAATCATGCTTGCATGAATGAGC
>CAJUTD010000047.1:0-20736 GCA_910589635.1 uncultured Lachnospiraceae bacterium
AAGGAGAAATCCACTTTACGGATTCCGTCAAGCGCAGAGTTCGCCTTATCCGCAGTAATCATCATACTCTCCAAGGTACCGATGATATCATCCTCACAGAGAATCGGACAGAATGTGGAAATCTTTCCATAGGTTGCACGGTTTGTAGAGACAAACATATTCTTCATCTCAAAGTCGACCTTTTCATGTCTGTCGTCAGCCAGTTCCTTGACCTGTGCCGCCGTAATTTTACCAGTCTTTTTCTGCTCGTTCAGGTAGCTGAGATAATCCATGTCAAACTCATTCCTGGAAGGCTCGTTTTCTCCGCGATAAATGCTCATCAGCCATTCATAAATTGTAAATACATTATCTGCCTTAAAGATACTCAAGTCCGCCACCATATCATAAAGGCTGTGCGTATTGTCTTCTCCTGCAAGCTCTTCATCCATAAATCCAAAATTCAAAAACATCTTTACTGCCACCGGCACCTTGCCCTTTTTGAGCGTGCGGTAAAATGACAGCTCATAAATATCATAAAAGCCCTGTGTAATCTGCCTACGCAGCTTGCGCACGTCATCCGTGGTGGCAAGCCTGTCTGGAAGATTCTTATACTCCTGCATATCCTGACGGAATTGTTCTGCTTTCTTTGCATCATACTCGGAATAAGTCAGAATCTGTTCCAAGTAGTCTACACCTTCCTCATATGCCTCCTGCGTATCATCCACCCAGACATCCGTATCGCCAAGCTCCACACTCTCATAGAAGTCGAAACTCTCGTACTCCTGGAAACGCGCATCTAATAGCTTCTCATCAAACAGATGGCTTCCTCTGCAAAATTCCATAATCTCTGAGATTTTCTCCAGAACCGGCTCCAAATCCACACCTGTACCAGCAGCCTTGCGAGCCAACTCAAAATACATCTGGAATAAATCTTCCCCACCGGCGGAAAGTAAAAGCTCTTTATGCGCATTTAAATAATCCTTGAGCTCTTCAATCAAATACATAGCCCTTCTCATCCAGCAGACTGCATTCTGAATCTCACCAATGCCAATTGCATAGTCCCGGCCCAAAAACTGGTCAATATATTTAAGCGAAAAGGTAGACATCCTGGCATAATACTCCATTGTCCACCGTTCAATCGGCTGTTCTAACACTACCGGCGGCATGGAAGTCAACTTCTTGAACGGTTTTAAAGGTATCTGATAATCGTTACACAGCTTTTCATACTCACCGTAAAAATTCATCACTGCTACATAATAATTTTTTGCGCTTTTGTAAAATGTTCCATAACGCCCTAACATGTTCGCTGCCTTACGCACAGCGCCCATAGTGAAAACCGCCACATATTTCTCATCTGAGGCAAAAATTTTCTTATAGTCCTCCGTGTTGCGGTAAGGGTATGCATAGAGCACGCAGTCTGTATTTGCCACATAGTCGCATAAATAAACACCTGAGGCGCTCTCCATCAACCCGACAATGCTGCCTGTCTCCATGTCTATCTCATCATTTTTATAAACAGCGCGGACACTCCCCTGCAATATTACAAACAACCCCTTAATCCTGTCTCCCTTTTTCAGAAAATGCCTGCCTTTGCTAATTTTCACTGTTTCCATAAAATCCTCCTGTAGTCCATTTATCATCTATTTCCAAAAAATAGGGAATAAACTAAAAATATGATAACGATCGGCACCAGTATCGGCAATAAAAATGCGATTACATTCGCCACAATCACTATAATCAAAATCGCCGCTGCTATCAACAAAAGCTTCCCATACCAGGAGCCAAGATTCAAACCTTTGCGTTCCCTGCTATTCGGGCTGCCCCTGTAAATTCTGCTGCCGGACTCTGTATGGCCGTAGCCTCCGGTATGATAATCGCTTCCCGCAGCCCTGCCAAACGAATCTGTCGTATCAATCAGCGTCTTGGCAATCAGCCTCGGATTGCCCAAGCGACTGATTACCGCCTGCTCGCTGCTGCCCTTTCGTATCTCTTCCATAATATAGTTATCATAATACCGGATATTTTCATTGATTGCTGCCTGGCTTAACTGCCCTTGCAACGCAAGCCGTAATTCCTGCAAAAATTCCTGCTTTGTCATGAAAGTTCTCCTAACTAATCTTGTCGGCAAATTGCAACTGAAAAAACTTTCACCGCTGCGTTCGCCCTGTATTTACTAACCATTCTTTATTCTAGCACACTATAGAAAAATTTTCACCACTATTTCCGAAAAATTTTCTTCACTTTTGATACTATTTTAAAAATTTTTTTCAAATCCCTTGACAAATGCCAAAAACTGTTGTAAGATATAGAACGTTCAATGCGAACAATAATATGTGTGTGTAGCTCAGCTGGATAGAGCACTTGGCTACGGACCAAGGTGTCGGGAGTTCGAATCTTCTCACGCACGTAACATACCCCCTTGAAACCGTAAGGTTTTCAAGGGGTTTTTTCTGTGCTATAATGAAAAAACCAACAAAAAAACTAACAAATTATTAAAATAAGCAAAATAATTAAAGAATACTTATACAACAGGAGGAAACTTATGGGCGTTATATAGAAAAAAATCCAAAAAAGTATTTATCAATGTATAGAAAATCCAAAGAAATTTAAAGTAATCCTGTATTTCGGTCGGGACGAAAGGAACAAATTGATTTCAAGCAGCAAGGCTATCGAAGGAAATCTGACAGAAGCACGGAAGATCCTGAAGCTACATGAAGCAAAATTAACAAAAAAGACAGTGCAAAAACCTATGAAAGTTACATTGTCGGAACTATTGGACAATTGGAACACAAATATCGGTGATGTACAAAATATAGAAACAACACAGACATCCACAAAAAATCTTCAGAGACACATGCTGGAATATTTTGGAAATATCCAGGCAGATAAAATCAATACATCTTCAATCAGGAAGTATATGGCATATTTAAAATCCGAAAAAGGACTAAGCCTTAATACAGTCAATAAGCACCGGACTCATTTACACACTCTATTTAACTATATGATTTCAGAAGATGAAATTTATGGTATATACAAAAACCCAGTAGACGCCGTGAGACCCTACCCGGTAGAGGAATTTAACCCTGAAATATATTCTCCGGAAGAAGCTTGCCAATTACTGATTGCCCTGCGTAAAAGTGAACGCTATGACCTGGAAGTTGCTGTAAACCTGGCATTTTGGTGTGGCTGCAGACGTGAGGAAACCTGCGCATTGGAATGGGACAACGTAAATTTTGCGAGCAGGGAGAGCAAAATATGTCAGACACGAACAACTGCAAAAGGGACGGTAGTAGAAAGGAAATCCACCAAAAATAAGGAAATACGAACCGTTGGCATTCCAGATTGGTTATATGACTGTCTCGTAAAAATAAAGCTTCATCAAGAAAAAATGAAGGAACTCCTGCAAGAAGAATATTTTTCAGAGAGAAATTTTGTATTCTGCCATAGTAATTGAAAGCCCTGGAACCCAAATTCTTTGAGCAATCAGTACAAAAATTTTCTTAGCAAGAATGGTTTTAGGCATATACGCTATCATGATTTGCGGCATACAAATTTAAGTATGCTGATGACAAAAATGAGTGCTGTAGACGTAGCTAAAATCGGCGGACATAAACAAGTGCCAACAACTACGAATATTTATGGTCATTCCTTTGACGATTCTGTAGAACGAGGAGCAGAAACAATGAATAACATTATGAAAGACATATTCGAAAAATGAATACAAAACATAGATAAAATCAAAAACCACAGCGGGGGACAAAATGCCTCTTCTGTGGTTTTTTATATCCTCCGAAAACAATCTTCTCCCACTTCAAATATCCCGATTCATCAAGTATTCTTCAGATTCATCTTATACATCACAATTCAAACTTGCAAATTACAATGTAATTCTTAACTTCTAATTGCGTTTCAAAAGAATTAATACAAACCAAAAAGAAAACGGAGGTTATATATGAATGAGGAATTAAGAGCAAAAACTGTATTAACCGTAGATGAGGTACAGCAAGTATTGCGTCTGGGACGAAACAAAGCCTATGAATTTTTAAAATCTGAGGAATGCCCTGTACCAATTGTCCGCGTCGGACACCAGATTAGAATTCCTTCACGCCAGTTCTTTCAATGGCTAGACAATCTGGAAATCATTTACTAATAAAGCGAAAGGCGTAGGTCCAACCTGCGCCTTCTGGCTTAAAATACTTGAAGGAACAACAAATAAATGCTACTATGAAACCAGAAAATTAAAAACAAGCATAGTGAAAGAAGGTAAGGTAAAATATGAGTAACGCAAAACAACTTATCATAAAAAACTTATCTGACATATCTGATGATATTCAAGATGAATTTGAAATATTAGAAAATTTATACAAACTTCTCAGACTGGAAAAAAGCCGCCGCTCTGTCCAAGAGGAAGGAAGCTATTCCACAGATGAAGCCAGACAATACTTCCAAGAAAATCGTTGGGATTCATCCTCCGAACCACATGTCCCATTCAGCAACAAAGAAGAAAGCGGTATCCTGATATGAAAGTAAGATGGTCTAAACCAGCATTGGAAGATTTAGATGATATCGGAAAATATATAGCATCCGACAACCCTGAACGGGCAACGAGCTTTATCATGGAACTACTGGATTTAGGTGATTCGCTGGCAGCTCCAGGAATGGCAGAAAAGGGAACCCCTACAAAGTGGACCAAAGATTCTAATATCAGGGAATTGTATTATGGAAGTTATGCTATTATTTATGAAATACTGCAGGATGTAGTGGTGATACATGAAGTACATCATTCGGCAAGGATATTCCGGCACTTTATCCGTTGAAAACAACAAAAACTAACAAAAAAGCTAACAAACAGATGAATTTTTATCAAAATCAGCTGGGACGAATAAAAATGAACTAATATCTTCAAAGAGCCAAATACCGGAATTTATGGGATAAATCGTACTCTTTTAAATCTATATGTGGCTACCCAAAATCCGCTGCATAAGAGTTCGAATCTTCTCACGCACGTAACAAGGGGCTGTCGCTTTAACGATTGATAAATCGTGAAGCGGCAGCTTCTTTTTGGTTGTTTTAAGGGCAAAATATGGCAAAAATTTCTGATTTATCCTGTCAAACAGTAATAATGGCGTACTTTAATAAGCCATTCCTGATGGCTTGGAAACTCATTTTGGAAAGTCTAAATTTAGGCGCTTTTTAGCGGGAATAAATGCGTTCCGGTTCTGCTGGTTTGAATTTTATTATGAAGCTTATTTATGTTTCTTGCCATGGCAAGCAGTGTGCTTTCAGCAAGTACATTTGATGCCCCTTTGCTTAAGTATCTGCGGAACTGCATATCCTGTTTCAAGTCTCCGAAGGAGCCTTCTGCCTGTATGCTCCGGTTTGTCCTGAAAAGAATCCCTTCCTCTGAAAGAATCCGTTCCAGGCCTTCTTTTCTGTATTTTAAGAATGTTTTGGCAGCCTGAAGCATCTTTGTCCTTTCTTCTATAGGCGTTTTGCAGTTATTACCTTTTATGCATTCACTTTTGTATGGACAACCGCTGCAGTTTTCGCATTTATAGATCGTTTTTTCGCTTACATAGCCTGTTCTGCTTTTTGAGCGGCGGATATGGTCTGGCTTTAACTTTTTTCCGTTCCTGCATGTATAGGTGTCCGTTACGGGATCATACTCCATGTTTTCAATTTTTCCAATGTCGTTCTTATATTTACGGGTCTTGGAAATCTCATAGTTGGCAGGCTTTATGTAAGGCAGCTGTCCATTTTCTTCCAGAAACAGATAATTCTCTTCACTTTCATATCCGGCATCTGCTGTTATGTTTGTATATTTGAACTTTAAATGCTGCTCAGCCTCTTTTAAAAACGGAATCAGTGTGGTGGTATCTGTGGGCTGTGGTCCGATGGTAAGCCATGTGATGTACTCGGAATCTACACCGTGCTGGAGGTTGTAGGCAGGTTTTAACTGTCCGTTCCCCATGGCGTCTTCTTTCATCCGCATAAATGTGGCATCGTGATCCGTCTTTGAATAACTGTTCCGTTCCCCGCACGTATGTACCTGCTGGTTATATTTTTTGAGACGGCATAGGTAATCTTCAAGGGTTTCAATGCTTTTCTGGAGCGGTGTTTTCCTTTTCCCGGCGCCATGCACAAACACCACCTGTTCGGATTCCTTTAATGCATAAAGTTTTTTACGCAGCCTTTTCACATGCTTTATCTTTATTGTATTTCCGTAGACGATTCTTATATCATAAAGCCGCTCGCATTCAGCCACAAAACCAGCAAGTTTTTGTAAAAGCTTAGCCTGGTTTTTTGCTGCCGCTTTCTTCCAGACAAAAGTATACTTATTTGCACTGGCTTCAATTTTTGTGCCATCGATGAAAATGGTTTCTCCTGAAATCTCTCCAAGATCAAAAAGTGCATTTGTCATTTCTGCAAGAATACGTTTGGAGCAGGGAGCAAAATGGATGCTGCGGAACCGTGCAAGGGTTGCATGATCCGGGGCAGGATTACCTTCCAGCAGAAACATGAAGTTGATGTCCCTCTTACAGTTTTGTTCCATGGACCGGGAGGAATAGCCCCCATTCATGTATGAGTAAAGCACAATCTTAAGAAGTGTTCTTGGCGATACCGAATTTATTCTTTCATAAGTAGAATACAGGTCAGTCAAATCCATTGCCTCCACAAACTGACTTAGTAAGCGCACGGAATCATCTTCTGGAATGATTGTTTCAATATTTAGCGGAAGTTTTAATTGATATCCGCTTTGATTTAGACTATAATTTTTCTGTAAGTTAATGTGTTTGGTCATACATTAATTTTACACCAACTGCCGGATTCTTTCGAGGTCTGGCAGTTATTTTTTTGTATGGAAAAGGAGCTGCGCACTAATTACTTAGTGCGACAGCCCCTTTTGTATTTCAAGTCTCTCATATATGACAGACTGCCACATGAAACCATGGCAGCCTCAAAATACTATTACTCAGCCAACATTTCCCCAATCACATTAACCATAGGCGTGATAACCTCTTTCATCCCACCTTTGACGCTGTGTTCCAACACGCCCAAAGGTTCATGGTACAAGAGGGCAAAAGATTCTCCCTCCACAAGATGCGCCTCCACCGGGAACTGAAGTTTTCCCTGAACCATCTCCAGAGCCTTCCTGTCAAAACTTTCATCTACGCCCATGACCTTAATCAAGACATCATTTGCCTTAATTTCCATAATGACCTTAATCTGTTTGTCCGCCTCGTTTAAAAGGTCGGCGCGAATGGTGCAGTTATTTCCTTTTACACCACCCACAAAATTCCATCCGGTAAGCTCCTTCGCTTCCTTCATAATCTTTTCTGCTGTCTTTACAATCTGTTTCATTGTCCATATCCTTTCATGTACTATTCCTACTTAGGTAATTGCGAAACTATCAAATTACCAAAATTTCATATACAATTCATACAATTATGTGTCAATATTTCATTCATACTCATTAAACCATAATTACTTGGTGATATGCAAGACCTGCGCTTCATAAGCTCCTAAATTTCCCAGCTGCTGCCCTTTCAATAAACGGCAGTTCCCGGGAACCTGGTAATATTTGCTCTCGCTGGAATGGTTAATGACAAACAAGAAACGCTCTTTGTCATTCTCTCTCGCCATGCACTCCACATCAGCCACCGGTGCAAGAAGCGGATCTATCCCGGCCTTACTGCAAATCTCTGCCATCAAAGCGTCCATCAAACTTTCTCCCGGTTCCGTCCCCACATAATAGCAACGCCCTTCACCGTAAGGATGCACCGTAATGCAGGGCTCCCCCGCATAAAATTCACTATCATAATACGCCAAGGCTTCTGTTTCGGGCAGTAAGCGCATCAAGTCGCTCCATACATTACCTTCATGCCTCTGTCCTGCAAACTTTACCTTAACCCTGGCATCCCGCAGGCAGTCGTAATCTAACACTTCCACCCCGGCTGCTTCACTGAGCCTGCCAGGAAGCTCCCGCTCTGTCATACAAATGTTATCCCTGTCTTTTACGCCAGTGCGCATCGTCAGGAGCAAATGCCCGCCCTGCCTTACATAGTCCATGTACTTGTCTTCCAACTCCGGGGACATCAGATATTGCAAAGGCGCCAACAAGAGCTTATATTTACAAAAATCACCCTGCTCCGGCACGAAATCCACCGGGATATTCTGCTCGTAAAGGGCGCGATAGTATTTCTGAATCTGCCCAGTGTAGCTTAAATCCTTGTGATGGGGCTGAATTTGGAAGGCATACTCCTGCTCAAAGGAAAAGACAATTCCGACCTCCGACTTAGGCATTGTATTTTGCAGGGAATCCATCAACGGATTGACTTCATGAATAAATTCCTTCAATTCTTCGTATCTCCTTCCGGGATTTCCACTGTGTGGTAAAATACCGTGCCAATACTGCTCCGTACCCATAGCACACGTGCGCCAGCGGAAAAAGACAACCGCATCCGCGCCGTGGGCAACGGACTGCATCGCCCATGCGCTGAGCTGTCCCGGAGCGGGCGCCCTGCCCATAATTTCCCAGCCCGTAATACCAGACTGCTGTTCCATAACCCAAAACGGCTGATTCTTATAACTGCGCACCACATCCAACGTTGCTGCCAATACATGATTTTTCTCATGCGGCGTCTCCGGCAGATAAAAACCTCCCGGGTACTGATCGTGAGAGACAAAATCTAAAAGCTCTCCCAGCTTAAAATAATCCACTTTATCCGCAAATCCCATGTAATTGTGCGTAATAAACTGATTCCTGGCGTACTTGCGTATAATTTCTGTCTGCTCTCTGGTAAAATCCACGATTAAATCGGAACAGAACCGCCGCCAATCCAGCATTGCAGAAGGATTTTCACCCGTCACGGTAATCCGCGGCGCAAAAACTTCTGAGAAATCATTGTATTCCTGGCTCCAAAATGCAGTCCCCCAAGACTGATTCAAGGCAGAAACTGTCTTATATTTTCTTTGAAGCCAACCCTGAAAATGCTTGCGGCAGCACTCGCAGGTACACAAATCCTGATGGCTATTTCCCAGCTCATTGTCCGGCTGCCAGCCGATTACATAGGGATTTTCCCCATAATGCTGCGCCATTTTTGTCACTAATTTCCTGATATATTCCCTGTAAATGGGATTCGATTGGCAGTCATGATGCCTGCCTCCGAAGCCGCGGACGCGCCCTTTTCGGTCTACCGGCAGAATTTGCGGATGCTTGTTTACCATCCAAGCCGGCGGCGCCGCCGAAGGTGTTCCCAAAATCGTATATATCCCGAAGCGTGCCAAAAGTGCAACCGCCTCATCTAGCCAGCTAAAATCAAAAACATCCTCTGTCGGCTGCAATTTATGCCAGGAAAACTCCGCCATGCGCACCATCTGAATTCCCATTTCCTGCATCAGCTCGGCGTCTTTCTCCCAACGGCTTCTCTCCCAATGTTCAGGATAATAGTCTACCCCAAAATGCAGCTGTTCCATGCTTGTCCTCCTTACATTTATAAATATACAGCTATTTTCTCATATCTTGGCGAAAACTACAACTTCCTTATTGAAAAAATATGCCGGCAAGCATATAATAGTTACAGTTCACTTGCAGACAATACAGCAATAACACATGCTTTGCGAATGGCATGGGAGTGAACATCTATATATAATCTTTTGTAAAACATTCGTAAAATTAACGAATAAGGAGAAAATTTATGGAGCATTTAATTATACCGGAGAATTACCAATCCGCCTTGAGCCTGCACGACACGCAGATCGCCATCAAGACTGTCAAGGATTCTTTTCAGAATATGCTGGCCGAGCGATTGAATCTGCAACGCGTGTCCGCACCGCTGTTCGTCGACCCGGGCTCCGGCCTCAACGACAACTTAAACGGCGTGGAACGCCCCGTGACTTTCGGCATCAAGGAGCAGAATGAGAAAACTGCTGAGATTGTGCATTCGTTGGCAAAATGGAAACGCTATGCCTTGAAAAAATACGGCTTTTCCCTGGGCGAGGGTCTTTATACGGATATGAATGCTATCCGCCGGGACGAAGACACTGACAACATCCATTCCATTTTTGTGGACCAGTGGGATTGGGAGAAAATCATTTCCAGAGAAGACAGGAACCTGGACTTTTTAAAAGAGACTGTTCGCACCGTCTACAAAGTGCTGCGCAAAACAGAAAAATATATGGCAATTCAGTACGACTACATAGAGGAAATCCTACCCCACGATATTTTCTTTGTCACTACCGGGGAATTGGAAGACATGTATCCACAGTCCACGCCCAAGGAGCGTGAATATCTGATTTGCAAAGAAAAAGGCGCGGCGTGTATCATGCAGATCGGCGATAAACTGAAATCTGGCGAGCCACACGATGGCAGAGCCCCGGATTATGATGACTGGGCGCTGAACGCTGACATTGTTGTCTACTATCCGGTACTGGACATTGCCTTAGAGCTGTCTTCCATGGGAATCCGCGTAGACGAAGAATCTTTGAAATCCCAGCTCGACAAAGCAGGATGTCCCGAACGCGCCGAACTTCCCTTCCAGAAATCAATATTAGAAGGAACGCTCCCTCTAACCATTGGCGGCGGTATTGGACAATCAAGAATCTGCATGTTCTTCCTGCGCAAAGCACACATCGGGGAAGTGCAGTCTTCTCTTTGGAAAGAAGAGGTCTGCAAGGAAACGGAAAAACACGGAATCCAGCTCCTATAATCTTTTATTCCCGCGAGCAATGAGGAAAATAGACATGCTTACATGGATATTTGACGAATGCCGCGAGGGGTCAAATACCTCGCCCCCTTGGGGCGGAAAGAACAAGCTAAGTCATGCCCCGTAGCTTGTTGCGGGGTATTTGACTTACGGTAACGTTGCTGTGCCCCCTGTTATACAAAGCTGCGTACCATAAGAATTTACTATCAGAAACAGCCACCCCTTTTCACCGAAGGGAGAAAGAGAGGACACAAGATGAAAAACAACCCAAACACCCTTAAGAAAGGAAGGTTTGCCGCTCTTCGCGGAAAAAAAGGCGCCAGTCTGCTCCTATGCTTCTGTATTGCGGCGCTTCTTCTTCCTGCAATCGCATATGCTGCAGGAGAAGGCGCAACAGAGCCGTCAAGTTATTTTTATAAGACGATATGGTCGCTTCTGCCGCCTATCATTGCTATCGGTCTTGCCCTGATTACCAAAGAGGTCTACTCTTCACTCTTTGTCGGCATTGTAATTGGAGGATTGCTCTACTCAAATTTCAGCTTTGAGGGAACACTAACCCATGTATTCAACGACGGCATTGTGGCCGTGCTTGCCGATTCTTACAATGTTGGCATCCTGATTTTCCTGGTAATCTTAGGCATCATGGTAGTTATGATGAACAAAGCCGGCGGCTCCGCTGCATTTGGACGCTGGGCATCTTCTCACATCAAGACGCGCGCCGGCGCGCAGCTCGCCACCATCGCTTTGGGCGTGTTAATTTTCATTGACGACTACTTCAACTGTCTGACCGTAGGAAGCGTCATGCGCCCGGTTTCTGACAGCAGCAAAGTTTCCCGCGCAAAGCTGGCGTATGTGATTGATGCGACGGCTGCCCCCATCTGTATCATTGCCCCGGTATCATCCTGGGCTGCGGCAGTGGCAAGTTATGTAGAAGATGGAAACGGGCTCTATCTATTTATCCGTACAATCCCCTTTAACTTCTATGCAATTTTGACTATCGTGATGATGATTTTCCTGGCAATAACCGGCATGGATTACGGCCCAATGGCTACACATGAGAAAAATGCCAAAGAAAAAGGAGACATCTTCTCCGGCATGAACGATTATGCGAATGCCGCGGCTGAGAACAGCAATCCCAACGGAAAAGTGATTGACCTGCTTCTGCCGATTGCCGTATTAATTGTCTCTTGCATTATAGGTATGATTTATTCCGGCGGATTTTTCGAGGGCGTAAATTTCGTAGATGCATTTTCCAATTCCGATGCTTCTATCGGCCTGATGCTGGGTTCCTCCGTGGCATTGATTCTCACAATTATTTACTTCTTAATCCGCAGATCCATCAAGTTTAAAGATATTGCAGAGTCCATACCAGAGGGATTCAAATCCATGGTTCCGGCAATCCTGATTCTGACCTTTGCATGGAGCTTAAAGGCAATGACCGATTCCCTCGGCGCAAAGGAATTCGTGGAGGCCGTGGTAAACAGTTCCGCCAGCAGCTTCCAAGTATTCTTACCGGCAATCGTATTTATCATCGGAGTTTTCCTTGCCTTTGCAACCGGTACTTCCTGGGGCACTTTCGGCATCCTGATTCCGATTACGCTTGCCGTATTCCCATTGGATAACCCGCTCGGCGTTATCTGCGTATCTGCATGTATGGCAGGCGCTGTATGCGGAGACCACTGCTCACCGATTTCCGATACAACGATTATGGCGAGTGCGGGCGCGCAATGTAACCATGTAACACATGTTTCCACGCAGCTCCCGTATGCTATAACAGTAGCAGGCGTCAGCTTTTTAAGCTACATCCTCGCCGGATTTGTACCAAACGCATTGATTGTACTTCCGCTTGGCATTGGACTAATGATTGCAACGCTGGTAATCATCCGTAAGATGAATATCTGGAATTCGTAATTATTTTTTCGGGCAACGCAGCCATTGCTGCTCCTGCCAGGTAAGCGCCGCCCCCTCTAACAAATCGGGGCGGCGTTCTTTTGTGCGCAGAATTGACTGTTCCCTGCGCCATGTCTCAATATTCTTATGATGGCCGGAGAGAAGCACCGGCGGCACTTTCTTTCCCATCCATTCTTCGGGGCGGGAGTACTGCGGATATTCCAGCAGATTTCCCTCAAAAGACTCAGCCAAGCCGGAATCCTCGTTGCTCAATACCCCGGGAACCATGCGCGATATCGCATCCACCATTACCATGGCCGGGAGTTCTCCTCCCGTAAGGACGTAATCCCCAATCGACAAATAATCCGTAACAATTTCCTCCAAAACACGCTCGTCAATACCCTCATAATGGCCGCAAAGCAAAATCAAATCTTCCTCTAAAGCCAGCTCTTTCGCCATCTGTTGGCGAAAAACACGGCCCTGGGGCGTCACATAGACGCAGCGTGGCTTTTTCCCCAATCGATCCACCACCGATTTCCAGGCATCGTAAACCGGCTGCGCCTGCATCAGCATGCCCGCCCCGCCGCCGTAAGGGTAATCGTCCACTTTATGGTGCTTATTTTGCGCATAACTGCGGATATCTACAGTTTCAATGTGCAGCATTCCAGCCTCCACAGCACGCCCGATAATACTGGTATGCAGCCCCTCTTCTACCATCTGCGGAAACAGCGTCAGTATATAAAAATTCATCGCTTTCCCTCCGTGTCATCCACATCCAACAGACCCGCCATCAGGTGGACTTTCATACTTCTCTCCTGCATGTCCACATCTAACACGCACTCCCGGATTGCCGGCAAAAGCAACTCTTTCTTCTTATCTGACACCACATCTAAATACGGAGATTCTTCGCTTATCCGTACCACATATACATCGTTTGCCCCAGTCTGAAGCACATCCACCAGCTCGCCCAGCAGATTCCCCTCATCGGTACTCACCTTTATTCCAATCAAATCAGCGATGAAATACTCGTCTTCTTCACATTTAACGGCTTGTTCTCTGGTTACAAAGAGACCTTTGCCCTTGTATTTCTCCACGTCGTTGATATTGTCGATTCCCTTAAATTTCAAAATTACCATATTCTTAAAAAATTTCACCTGGCAGATTTCCAGTTCCAGATAATCCCTTCCTGTATCTAAAAGGACTTTTTTTAATTTTTTAAAACGATTGACGTCGTCTGTCATGGGAAATACCTTTGCCTCTCCCCTTACACCATGAGTCGTGGCTATGGCTCCCACCTGCAATAAATCTTCCATCCTGATTCTCCTATAAACTCTCCTTGCACGGGCTATGCATAAAAACTGCCGCAGAACCGGATTTCAATTCTACGGCAGCTTCTCTTTGCTGCTACTGCACAATATCAACAATAACTTTCTTGTCACTCTTAGCCGCTGCTGCTTTCACAACTGCACGAATGGCCTTTGCTATCCGCCCCTGCTTGCCAATTACTTTCCCCATATCTGCCTGGGCAACGCGTAATTCCAAAACAATGGCTTTGTCATTCTCAGTCTCTGTAACCGCAACTTCTTCTGGGAAATCCACAAGCGCTTTCGCAATTACCTCTACTAATTCTTTCATTACGTCACCTCACGAAAATTATTTCTCGATGCCGGCTGCCTTGAAGATCTTTGCTACTGTCTCTGTCGTCTGAGCGCCATTTGCTAACCACTTCTTTGCTAATTCCTCATTTACATGAAATTCGCTTGGATCTCTTGTAGGATCATATGTTCCGATTTCTTCAATGAATCTTCCATCTCTGGGAGATCTGGAATCAGCTACGACAATTCTATAGAAAGGAGCTTTCTTCTGTCCCATTCTCTTTAACCTGATCTTTACCATTACTTTTCACCTCCTGGTTATGATTTATCTATATTACTTAAACATAAGTAATCTGTTATTTAGTCGGTACGAATTGTACCGCGCATCATGCCGGTTCCTCTTTACATCCCAAACGGCTGCATTTAAGTCTTCCGGTTTATAGTCCAAACGGCAGCTTAAATCCTCCGCGGCGTCTGCCCTTGCTGCCCATCATGCCGGACATCTGCTTCATCATCTTCCTGGACTGCTCAAACTGTTTTACCAGACGGTTGACTTCGCTGATGTCTACGCCTGCTCCAGCCGCAATCCTGCGTTTGCGGCTGGGATTGAGTATTGAGGGGTTCGCCCGCTCTTTGGGCGTCATGGAATAAATAATGCCTTCAATCCTTGCCATTTTCTTCTCGTCCACAGCATTCTCAATCTCTGCAATCTGGGAACCGCCAATCCCGGGCATCATCTGCAACATACTGGATATGCCGCCCATCTTTTTCATCTGATTCATGGATTCCAGATAATCGTCAAAGCCGAACTCGGCTTTCTTCATCTTCTGTTCTAGTTCTCTGGCTTTCTCCTCGTCAATGTTCTCCTGTGCTTTCTCAATCAGCGTCAGCACATCGCCCATGCCCAGAATACGATTTGCCATGCGATCCGGGTAGAACTGTTCCAAATCGGAGAGCTTCTCGCCCATACCAACATACAATATCGGCTTGCCGGTAACTGCGCGGATAGATAATGCCGCGCCGCCTCTGGTATCGCCGTCTAACTTCGTGAGGATTACGCCGTCAATGCCAATCTTCTCCTCAAACATAGACGCCACATTCACGGCGTCCTGTCCGGTCATGGCGTCCACCACCAGGATGGTCTGCGTAACCTCGACTTGTTCTTTAATCTCCTGTAGTTCCCGCATCATATCTTCGTCGATATGCAAACGTCCCGCCGTGTCCAATATCACAACATTCTGGCCGTTTGTTTTGGCATGTTCTATCGCTGCCTTGGCAATATTGGCTGGCTTATGGTTATCTCCCATGGAAAATACTTCCACGTTCTGTTTCTCACCGTTAATCTGCAACTGTTGAATAGCCGCCGGCCGATATACGTCGCACGCTACAAGCAGCGGCTTTCTGCCCTTCTGCTTGAGCTTGCCGGCAATTTTAGCCGTAGTAGTGGTCTTACCTGCGCCTTGCAGTCCCGCCATCATAATAACCGTAATGTCGGCGCCCGGCTTCAAAGCAATTTCCGTCGTCTCAGAGCCCATCAAATTGACGAGCTCTTCATTTACAATCTTAACTACCATCTGCCCAGGATTCAAGCCGTTCATCACGTCCTGTCCCACGGCGCGCTCCTGCACGGATTTCACAAACTGCTTGACTACCTTAAAATTGACGTCAGCCTCAAGCAGCGCCAATTTCACCTCTTTGAGAGCCGCCTTGACGTCAGCCTCCGTGAGAAGCCCCTTGCTGCGCAGGGATTTGAATACATTCTGCAATTTTTCAGACAAGCTGTCAAACGCCATATTACAACTCCTCTAATATCTCATCAGAAATGGCCCTGATTTCAGCCATCGCCTCGAATCCAATTCTGTTTCTGTGCTCTTCGGTAAGCGCGCGAATCTTTAAAATCTGCTCTTTCATTTTCAGAAAACGCTCCAACAAATGCAGTTTCTGTTCATATCCCTCCAGCGTCCTGTCACACCGTTTCACAAGGTCATGAACGCCCTGTCGGCTGATTCCCTGCATTTGCGCTATCTCGCTCAGGGAAAAGTCATTCAGCACAAAGTCTTCATAAACGTCGCGCTGATGTTCATTCAGCAAATCTCCATAGAAGTCATAGAGATATGTCTGCATTAATTTCTTTTCCATTCCTACCACCTGTCGTATCATACTACAAAAAAATTATAGTGTCAAGGGTTTTTTCTTGACAGGCACATTTTTCTCTCGCGCTCCCTCTTTGCCAGCGCCACGAACTTCTTTACCATAGGATTTGGGGAATTCTCTTTGTAGGAAAACCCAAAAAAAGTGTCTTCCACGCCTGCAAATGGTACAGCACAAATTCCGGGGTCATTCCGTTTCATTTCCGGCAAAATGCCAAACCCATATCCTGCCTTTACCAACGCCAACATCGCATTGAGGTTATCACAATAATAGACAGAACCCACAGGAAAATGCCGTTCCATACGATTTTGTAAAACGGCTGCCCGCGCCGGCAGGGAGTAGGAATTGCAGATAACAATATTCTCCGCGTATAGCTCCTGTTCCTCAACCGTTTCCCTGTCGGCAAATGCATGTTCTACGGGCAGAATACAACAGACGGGCGCACGAAATAATTCTTCATATATAACCCCGGGCCTGGACGGCGCGTCATCGTGAAAACCAAACATAATATCTATTTCATCCTGAAGGAACAGATTGAGTATGGAACGGTGGGGAATAATACGCAAAAACGGATGCAGTTCCAGCACATGTTTGCGGCATTCCTGCAAAAGCCCCGCGGAAAGCTCACAATCTATGTCATTTCCAAAACCAAGAGAAAGGATCTGTACATTTGATGTGCTGTGACGTTTGATCTTAGCCGTTGCAACTCTCAGCCCACCTAAAAAATTTTTGGCGTCTTCATAGAAGCTGATGCCCGCGGGCGTCAATGCCACGCTACGGGAGGTACGGTGAAACAACCTTGTCTCTAATTCTTCTTCCAGAGCATGTATCTGACGGGAAACCGCCGACTGGGTAATGTTCAAATCCTCCGCCGCCCTGGCAAAACTAAGATTCTCCGCCACTGCAAGAAAGCTCTCTAATTGTTGTGTATTCATGATATCGTCTCCTATCAATGCGTTTTCGTCATTGATAATACCATTTTTTCACTTCACTTTCAAGAAATCATATGTTTTAATACTTATTAGCACTCTCGGCGTCGAAGTGCTAATAGCAAAGCAGAAAGGAGAATACTATGAATCATACAACTATTACCGCAAATCCCCTGGGAACCGAACGAATTGGAAAACTAGCCGTACAATATGCCGTTCCCAGCGTCATTTCACTCGTCATCAATTCACTCTATAATATGGTTGACCAGGTATTCATCGGACAGGGCGTCGGATATCTGGGCAATGCCGCAACCAACGTCATCATGCCCATGACATTGATTGTGATGGCAATCGCCATTATGTTTGGCAATGGGGCATCAGCTTTTATGAGCCTTCAACTCGGAAAAAAGAAGCCGAAAGACGCCGCAGACGGCGTAGGCAATATGATAACGCTGAGCATGGTATGCAGTCTCTTATTTCTCATTGTATTTGAAGTTTTTTTGGAACCTCTGTGCAGCCTGTTTGGCGCAACTTCCGACGTTATGCCATACGCGCTTGATTATGGAAAGATTATCGTGCTTGGTTTCCCCGTCTTTGTAATCGGCGTTGCTTTCAGCAATGTCATCCGCGCGGACGGCCGCCCCAAATCCAGCATGACAGGCATGCTGATTGGCTGTATCGCCAATATCATCCTGGATCCCATATTTATATTTGTATTCCACTGGGGCGTAAAAGGAGCCGCATGGGCAACCATCGTCGGACAATGCCTGAATGCCGCCTTTTATATTTTCTGTCTGTTCCGCTTCCAGACAATTAAACTGAGTAGAACAAGCTTTAAATTAAAAGCGTCTGTTTCTAAAAATATTATATCACTTGGCATGTCTTCTTTTTTCAGCCAGATTGCCGCCACCATAGTCATTGCCATCCAAAACAACCTGCTGGTAAAATACGGCGCAGCTTCAAAATATGGCTCCGATATTGCTTTGGCAGCGCTGGGAATTACGATGAAGGCCAGTCAATTGATTACCAGCATCGCAATGGGAATTGCCGCCGGCATCCAGCCTATTCTGGGCTATAACTATGGCAGCGGGCAGTATGACAGGGTAAAAAAGACCTTCCGTCTTTCCCTAATTTCCTGCACGGTTATTATGTTGTTCGCCCTCTTTATATTCCAAATCTTCCCGGAGGCAATCATTAACATCTTCGGCCAGGAATCAGAACTTTATATGGAGTTTGCCGTAAAATGCTTTCGGATTTATTTGTTATGCTGCTTCATGATTCCCAGCGGTATGGTAGTGAGCATCTTCTTCCAATCCATCGGCAAACCTGCTCCTGCCATGGTTATTTCACTCTCCAGGCAAATTATTTTCCTGATTCCCGCCATGTTCCTTTTGGGAGCTTTCATGGGCGTGGACGGACTTCTCTGGGCAGGCCCTGCCGCCGATTTGCTCTCAGGCGTTGTCTCACTGGTTCTTGTAAAGATTTATTGGAAAAAAATTTTCACACAAGAGCCTTCCCTGATGGCAGACGCCCGGGAAGTTATGCAATATTAAGCTCTTCAGACCGAAGCGTAAACGATTTGCACACTTTGACGCGCCGGATGCTTATTGCGCAGCAATGAAATTCCGCTTGCATCCGTGCGCATCCTGCCCGGAGGGCTTGTTATCTCTTAAACTCTTTCTTTGTTCCATCCCTGCGGATAATGTAAATCCTCTGCGGCGGTTCATGCAGAGAGGAACCCGTAAGATACAGACGCCCGCTCTCCGTAAGAGGATATTCAAAGACAAACTGTCCACTGCCGATATCCGTATGTGGATATCGGGCAAAATCCTCCCAGGTAAGATTCTCTATTCCTTTTGCTGCGATTAAGGCATCCACATCACTTTCTGACACCCGCGGCAATGAGATCCTTACCTTTTCCCCCACCGGAACATACTCCAGTTCATCCACACTGTATACCTCGCTGCATTCCATCTCAATTCTATCTTCAGACCCGGGCTGTATTACTATTGTATCCTGCGTATTTCCTGCGTTTTCAGACATTGGGATTTCCACCTCATGAAGCTGTAATTCTATCCACTCACAGTCCGCTGACGGCAGCGTCCCTTTACTCTCAAAAACTCCATAATCAATTTTGTTTAACAACTCATATTTCAGCGCATTCCCTTCACTATCTTTTCCGAGCAGGAAATAATCCTTATTAATCACTGCATTCTCTAACTCTTGTTCTATGTCTGAACTTACGCTGATTCTGCTAAAAATTTTATTAAATTGTAACTGGTTTAGGTGAAAGGAAACTCCTTCTTGTGACTTCAACTCACAATCAATCGCGGTACTGTACGTGTCCTTTTCTAACTCCTCTTTGGAGGCTAAAAAGTCAAAGAAAAAAGAAATCCCTTCCTCCTCTAAGTTATTTTCCAGGAAAGCCTGCGCCTCTATCTCTATCCCATTTATTTGATGCGGAAGCCCATCATCCGTATAGACAAAAGTAGCAAGTACGTTCTGCGAACTTTCTACATTTTCTTCGGGATTAGACAACTCAATTCCACTGTTTACAGTCATGGTTTCCTCACCATTGATTTTCGGATTTTTTATATTGAATCCAGGCGCCTGCATTCCCTGCCCCAGCTCCACGCTTTCGTCCCATTCCACGTGCATTGCTACATACAATTGGTTTTCTGCAAGCAGCACTTCCTCTAAGGTTACGGTAATCCCTTCTCTGGTCTGGGAATCGCCGATAATTTCTATATATGGCGTCAGATTCCCGGACACGCCCAACAACTCTGCTATTTTTGTGGTAAAGCTGTGAATTGCTGCCTCCACCTGCTGGTGGAATATACCCGCAATGCATAATACAAAGACTAATACGGCACATGCAACTGCTTTACCCACATGAATGCGCATTATATTCCTCGTTTTCTCTTCCCACGGCTGGCAAGAAAGGTAAATCAGCTCGTCATCTATATTTCCCAGCAGTTCTAAAAAACGAAACCGTTCCTCTTTCATACGCACACCCCTTCTTCTTGCAATAATTTATACAATTTCTTTCTGTTCCGGTACAGACTGCCCCGGATACTTCCTTCCGTCCTTCCGTGTCTCTCGGCAATCTCTTTGAGGCTGTCCATATGCCAATACCTTCTGAGAAAAATATCGCGGTCGCTTTCTGGAAGCCCCCACAAAAAACGATTGATAATTTCACAAAACTCGATTTCAGAAATTTTTTCATCTAAGGTATTTGCAACGAGGCTGTCTAACTTTGCCGTCTCTGCCTCCACGTAAGCCATGTGCATGTCCACGCGCTTTGCCGCATATTTTTTACGCAGGCGGTCAATCGCCAGCCCCCTTGTAATTTTGCCCACAAAGGCAGATAGGATTGACGGCTTTTTGGGCGGGATATAATTCCACGTACGGAACCAGGTATCATTAACACATTCCTCCGAGTCCTCCCTGCTATTTAAGATATTCCAGGCAATTTTAAAACAAAAT
>CAJUTD010000047.1:20746-24508 GCA_910589635.1 uncultured Lachnospiraceae bacterium
GTCCCAAAACATCTGAACAATCTCCTTATCTTCCATTTGTGTTCCTCTTTCTTTTATATTTGTACAACAGATATTACGTTTCTGTTATACTAGTACATTGTCTTCCAAACAGCTCGACTTAATACGCAGAATGAATTTATCATATGCAAGGCGGAAGTAGAAGGCGCAGCGGTGGCTCTACGTTCCACTTCGGTCCGTTCCAAACGTGTGTCACCGGCACACAGCACCGTCGACTAATGACAACCGCAGCAGATGCAAATCCAGGCACGTCTAAAGTCGAATTAATATGGAGAGGATGTACTAGTAAGCGCTTACATAAGAATATTCGTATTATTAAGGCGGGCGTCACGGGTTTTTGCGGTTATTTCAAATATTAACCGTAATATTTTTATAACACAACTCATAATCTGTGAAAATAATAGATTACACAAAAAAGTTTCACCATAATTCATATTTATCTAAAAAAAACAGCCAAAAGGATGATTCCCTCCTATGTTGGGTAACACCAATTGACTGTTTATCAGAGAATTTCTAAACATAATCTATTCCGCTTTACCAATTTTCTGATGGTATAATATTAAAATTAATTTCACCATTATATATCTAATTCACCTCCACTCGTTTCAATTACCGTCACAGCTCTTTTCTGCTCAAATACACTTTGTTGCAATTCCCTATCCAAATCCATAAGCTTTACATATATGCGTTTTCTATTTTTTCCTCTTGTATATCTCTTTAAAATATGGACAAACTCATCTAAATTCAATGCCTCAAGCAAATCGCGTCTTTTACTTAAAGGATACATTTGTATACGTGAAATCATCCTTCTGAAACACTCTACCACTTCTTCCACAAGCAGATCATCTTCAACGTATGTTTCTCGCCTCCGTTCAAAAATACGGTTTTGGATATGTTCCATATATTCTATTGGCAATAAATTTTCCGGGCTCGATAATACGCTATTTTGTTTTCTTAATAATTGTAAAATCTCCTCTATCGGTGCATTATCCGGCTGTTCTGAACCAATACCCTTCTTTTGTTTATTATTTCTTTGCGCAAATTGATTTATAACGTTATTAATTTCTTTCTCCATTGCCGTCCACATCGCCTCAAATGCATTTTTTAAAATATTATCGTCAAGCGGCGCTTCAAGAGTTTTATTTATAGAGCAAATAAGTTGATAAACATCATCCTTTTCAAACTTAGTTGCCTGATACCTTGATAATGGTCCCCTAATATCAGAAGGTTTTATATCAATCATTAATGCAGCAACTTTTGAATCAAGTGTCTTTGCAATAGCGCCTGCCTCAAAATTAACCCAAGGAGCGTTCGTGTTCTCCGAAGTCAAACAAATAATGCCATACTTACACTCTGAAAGTTGTGTTGAGACGGTTCTATCCCAATTATCGCCCTTTTCTATATCCTCTGGTGAAAAAAATACTTCAACAGATTGAATAATACAAGGAATCCATTTTTTTAGTATTTCTGCAATTTTACGGCTTAAATCCCCAGACCAACTCACAAAAATTCTCATCTGAACGTAACCCCTTTTCTTTACCCTTAATATATAAATAAAAAATTTTTTGTCACCTAAATGTTATTATAACAAATGCACATAAATTGACAACCTTATTTTATTTTCAAATTTCTTATTTCAATATTCCCACCAATAGTATCGTTTCTCCTCAGTAAAAACTTAATTTCTTTTAGCGCTTGCCATTCAGATATTCCCCCGGCAAATTCAGACAACGATATGCTATAATTTTCCCAATCTGCCGATGTAGGCACCACCATGCGGACGTCTCTATTTTTTAACCTGCACTCTACCTCCACACTGCATATGGTATCAGAGGCTTTCAGTTCAAATACCAGTTTTTTCTCTGTCTTATACAAGTAGCTTACATCCAGTTCTTCTGTAAAAATTACAATGGAGCATATCTCGGCTTTTGTTTTACTAAAGTCAATCTGGGAACTAATTTTATTTTTTGCTTTATCATATTTTACTGTACATCCATGATGTTCAAATTCTCCAATGCAAAAGCCTTCGCATTCTTTTAAATTAATATCAACAACTCCCATGTCTATTTTCGCATTCTGAATCCCCCTGATAAATTCGTCTCTTTTTCTTTCCCAATTCCTATGCTTTTCTATATTTAAAAGATTGGACATCTCCTCTCGGAATTGGTTTAAATCTTCTTTCAGATTCTGTAATTCCCTTTCTGAATTATACCGTAATGAAATGCCCCTTTTCCCAGGGTTGATTGCCCCCTTTATTTTAGAAAACTCAAAATCAGGCAATAAAAACGTAAAATAATCTTTCTGTTTCATCCATACGGCTCCCATCTCATTCAAACATGCCGCGCTGGAATAATAATTGTCCGATAAGATAAAAATAGGAATTACTTCTTCTGAATCTAATAATTCGCGTAAATACGCGTAAATATCCTCCTTAATCGGCACTCCGATTTCAGAAATCGAACTACAAAACATATGCTTCTCCGAGATACCCATATCGTAAAGTAAATCGACGAATCTTTCCACTATCTCGCAATCATTTTCTGCATGGCTAATAAATAACATTTTCTTGCCCGGCATCATATTACTTTCCCCCCCCCATTTTAATCTCTTGGTATTTCGATTACCTGTTCATTCATTTATTTTATCATAATCTACAAAAACTGCCACTATTTTCCAGACAATATTTCTACAAAATTCAACAGGCACCGGACAAATGCCCAATGCCTGCTCGTTTTACTTATTCAGTTTATCCCTCTCAAACTCCCGCACCCTCTCTGAGAGCTGCTCCAATTCCTCCGGCGACAACTCCGGCAGCCGTTCGAGTTTTTCCAGGAAGACAGAAATCGTCTCCTTCTCCCTGATTTTTAAATACTCCATATAATAGCTGACGACAACGCCAGGAACCATCGCCGTCATAAGAATTCCATATGCAGAGACAAGCGCCGTGATAATGCGCCCGATGCTTGTAGCTACGCACAAGTCTCCGAAACCGATGGTAGTGGCGGCGACAAAACAATACCAGAGCCCATCCCCGAACGTCTCAATTCCCGGGTCGAGCAAAGCCAACAAGGCTGCCGCCGCGCAGAGGAACAACAAAAAGCTTATGAATATTTTTAAAGTACCGGTCCGCTTTAAGACCTTATAACACCGTTTCCATGCTCTCATCTTCGGCATTTTACTGTTCATTCTGCTGAATGCTGCAAGCCATTACAATCATATTGATACCACTCTCAATGAAATACACACCCACAAGAATTCCTACCGTAAATGCCATAAGCATGGGATGCATCAGGGAATAGATTCCCACCAGAACCCCGATAATGCCAAAGATCATTGTCCATATCCAGCCTTTGCCCTCAGGCATTTTCTTCTGCTTAAGCGAAAGAAAAATATTCACAACACCCTGCAAGAGGAACCACACTGCCATAATATAGACCAGCATTCCATCGGTCATCAGTTTCAGTCCTGGCACAACCATAATCACAATCGCCAAAATAAGGCTTATGATTCCGAACAAAAACGGTAAGCCGTACTCTTTATCCATAATCGCCCTGACAACGGCTGCAATACCATAGATAAGCAGCAGGATAACCAGAAAATAACCCGCCTCCATAAACGTAATCACCGGCGTACAGATGCAGGAAATCCCGCAAATCGCCATAATAACACCTAAAATAATCGTAAAAATTTTCATAACATTACCTCCTGAATCGTTATTGTTGTGGGCTTGCCCACTTTGTTCTT
>CAJUTD010000048.1:0-14375 GCA_910589635.1 uncultured Lachnospiraceae bacterium
AATCCTGGTTTTGGTGTGGTGGGATTCGTGGTTGCTGAAACATTTGACATGATAAGTACTCCTTTCCGATTGTAAAATGTATGTTTATTCTGCTGCGGTTACGTCATAGCCCAATTCCGTAAACATCTGCATGTCCTCACGGATGTTGTTGCCGATGGTAGTCAACATGTTACCGGTGATGGCCGCATTGGCACCGGAGGTAAAGAGGCGTTTGCCGCCGTCCTCGAAATAAGCCCGGCCGGCTGCAATACGAATATAGGCGGTAGGGTTGATATAACGGAACATGGCGACGGTGCGCACAATTTCATCCTCTGTCAATGGTGGCAGTTCGCCTAAAGGCGTGCCCGGGATGGGGCGCAGTGCATTTAAGGGGATAGAGAAGATTTCCAGCTCAGAAAGCGAAACAGCCATGTCGATACGGTCTTCCCAGGTTTCTCCCATGCCAATGATTCCGCCGGAGCAGACATGAAGCCCGGCTTTTTTGGCGAGGCGGATTTTCTCAATTTTATCCTTATAAGTGTGGGTAGTACAGATATTGGGAAAATTTCGCCGGGAAGTCTCAATATTTTCGTGATAAGTCTCTACCCCGGCAGCTTTCAGCCTTACAAAAGCTTCGTAACTTAAAAGTCCGTTGGAGGAACACAGGTGAACATCGCATTCCTTGTGCAGCCGTTCAAATATTTTTACCAGCTTGTCTAAGTCCTTGCCGGCAACGGTGCGGCCGGCTGTAACAATAGAATAGGAATGTACGCCTGCGGCTTCCTTCTCTTTACAGTCCCTTAAAATTGTTTCCTCATCTAACATATCGTATGTTTCGCAGCCTGTCTGGCTGGACGCGGACTGCGCGCAGAATTTGCAGTCTTCACCGCATTTGCCGGAACGTCCGTTGATGATGGTGCATAGATGCACGCGGTTTTGGCAGAATGTTTTGCGGATCATATCTGCGCCCTCGGCAAGTTCTTTTAGGTCTGCGTCTTCAAATATGGACAGATCGTCTTTTCTTGTCAGACGGCATCCGTCAATGATATCTTTCGCGAGTTTTTTCATGATGGCTCCTTTATATGTAAAAATTTTCATCTGAGTGGTATTATAATGGAAAGAAAAACGAATGTCAACAATAAAAACAAAATAGGTTAACAATTTAAAATAATCGAAAATGCGCAATTTTTGCTCGGAAATAGATTTGTTTTGCATGAAAAAAGATATTATAATAAAAAATATGTAAGTGTCTGCAAACAGCAGCAGTTGAGGTCCAGGAAATTTGTGGCCGCTCCTGTTGCAGGAATCATGTAAAGAAGGAGAGAAACTATGACGAGGAAGAATCATTTGGTGACAACCTGTCTGTCATTCTTATTGGCGGTGACAATGCTTGTTGGCAGCCTGCCGCTTACTGGAATGGAAGTGAAGGCAGAAGGCGTTGGAACGGAAAATGAGGTGCAAGTGCAGGATAGCGAAGCTGGGACGGATAACAGCACAGCAAATGCGCGGGCATCTGAATCATCGGGCAGCCGTTTTAAGCATCCGGGTCTGCTCCATACCCAGGAAGGGTTTGAGAAAATGTGGGACAATGTGCAGAATAATGTATCTCCGAATAAGGAGACCTGGGATGCTTTGTGGTGGGATACATTTTCCAATCCTAACTGGTGGCCGCGTCCCTTAGAGGGCGTTACGAGAGGCGGCGGCCGTGACAGCATTAATCAATTGCGTATTGATGTAAAACGTGCGTACCAGAATGCCCTTATTTGGAAGATTAATGGCGATGAGGCGCACGGCGAGGCGGCTTGCCGCATAATCAACGCCTGGTCGGCCAATATGAAATGGCTGGGTGGAAATGCAGATCGTTTCCTGGCGGCTGGGCTTCAGGGATATGAGCTTGCCAATATCGGGGAAATGATGCGAGATCATCCCGATTTTGACACGGAAGGATTACAGGAGCTTTTGCTGAATGTATTTTATCCTATGAACGATGACTTTATGATTCGCCATAACGATGCCTATATCGGCAACTATTGGGCGAACTGGGAGCTTGCAAATCTTGCATCCATGATTTCGATTGGTGTATTCTGTGACCGTGAGGATATTTATGAGCGTGCCTTAGATTATTTCAAGACTGGGAAGGGCAATGGTTCTTTCTACCATGCCATGCCTTATGCCTTTGAGGAGGATGGCGGACTCGTGCAGTGGCAGGAATCTGTCCGGGACCAGGGGCATACGACCTTGGGCATTGTGCTTGCCGGGGTAATCATGGAGACGGCGTGGAATCAGGGAGACAACCTGTACGACATGTCGGACAGCCGGTTTAAGAAAGCCGTAGAATACAGTATAAGATTTAACAGCCTTGGGGTCAGGGATATACCGACGACCGGCTATGAGTATCGGCAGGGCAAAAATGGAAAGCCAATTTGGTATAATGGCACGATTGATTATCAGATCAGCTGGCGTCCCATCTATTATCAGATGTATAACCATTATGTGAACCGTAAAGGGCTCTCTATGCCGAATATGGATCAGATGATAAAAAATACACAAGGTACATATATTGAAGGCGCGCCGGGCAACAGCTTGGATGAGCTGGGCTGGTACAGCCTGACTTATGCTAACCTGGATACACGCATAGAGGATGAGCCGGTGGAGGGCGACTTGACGGATGGCGTTTACCGTATCATGTCTGCTGCCAGTGGGAAATCATTAGTTGTCAACGACGAGGGGAATCTTGCCTCGGCGGCCAAAGGCACCAGAAAAGATGAATGGTGGCTGATAAAGAACAAAGGCGACGGAGAATATACGCTTACCAATATGGTGACCGGCAAGCGCATGCAGCTCAACAGCACCGGCGATGCAAGTAATCACAATGGTTACTATTCTTATGGCACGCAGATTGGCACCGGGGACGCCGTTAATTCCCTGACACAGAGCTTTGCCTTTTTGGCGGAGAATGACGGCTCATTCCGTATTGTGCCGTCTCTCAATTATCTTGTGCTGGCATTAGACGGTAACAGTACGGCAGACGACGCAAAGGTTTTACAGTGGCGCAACGATGCCGTAGGGGCGTATTGGAATTCCAGCAACCCGGCGCAGCGTTGGACCGTGGAGAAAGCAACAGAGAAAGCGGCGGAATTTACATTTGACGATGAGGAGAGCGGTTTCAGCACAGACTATGCCTCCTTGCAGGGAGATTACGTTCTACAGCGGCACGGAACAGGCAAGGCGTTATCCCTTGATGGCAAAGAAGGATTCCAGACAGTGGTGACAACCACAGGCAAGAGCGTGCTGGCAGGGGAATCTGAATTTACGGTTTCCGCCGACATACTGCCTAAATCCGGCAACGAAAATTGGATTTTCTATACTGCGCCGGATAAGGCCGATCAGGAGCAGGGCAAGGCGACATATTTTGGCGTGAAAGAGAAAGACGGAGTTGTCACGGCAGAAGTATGTAAAAACGGCGTCGTTTCAGCTGCATCCTCCTCAGTCAGTGATGAGGTTGGGGCTGGCAGCTGGTACAAGGTAGCTGTAGCGATTACGAAAACCGAGACCATTTTGTATATCAATGGAAAAGAGATGGCAAGAACTGCCAGGGATTATGCAATTTCTGATGTTCTGGATGCGGACAGCATTATGCAGATTGGAAAAGCCAATCTGGCGGGAGGCAAGATTTTTAAAGGGGCGATAGATAACTTTAAGATCACGGGTCATGCCATGACGGAAAACGAAGCTTTGTCGGAAGCCTCAGAGTACGCAGAAGGCAGCCTGCCGGAGGTTTTAGCAGATTTTACATTTGATGATGCAGGAAAAGGATTTTCCGGCGGCGCGGCAGTTGCAAGCGGATCTTACAGTTTCCGGGATCATGACGACGGTAAGGCAATCTACTTAGACGGCTGGCGTGATTTCCTTAAAGTGACAAAAGCGGACGGCAGTTCTCTGGTTTCCGGCGGTCTGCTCAAAGAGATGACTATCTCCTTGCAGGTGAAGAAAGAGGGCGGCACCGGCTGGGTACTTTATGCGGCGCCGGACAGTACGAGCCAGAAAGTGAATTGGGAACAGTATATTGGCGTCCTTGATAATAACGGAACAATTACGGCGCAGCGCTTTAAGAATTACGGTGTTCGTGCGGAGTATGCGGAAACAGAAGGGCGCGCAGATATCTGGCACCATATTGCGGTTGTATTTTCAGAGAGAGAAATTACAATCTATGACAATGGTGAAAAGAAGAAAACGATAAACAGTGATGTTCCGCTGTATGAGATTCTCGGAGGAAACAGCATTTGGCAGATAGGAAAAGCAAACTGGGGAACCGGTGAATTTTTTCAGGGCCTGATTGATAACTTTAAAATAGTTTCCAGGGCATGGAGCGAGGATGAAGTCCGGGCGGAGGCCTTGAAATATGTAGACAAGAGCCAGCTTCAGGCAGTGCTGGATAAGCAGTACGCCGAGGAAGAGGAAAAGTACAGCCAGGAGAGGAACCGCTGGCAGACATACCAGACGTCACTGCAGAATGCCCAGAGCGTATGGGCAAACGAAGAGGCAAAACAGTCTGAAGTGGATGCGGCGACGGAAGCGTTGAGCAAGGTGCAGGCGTGGATGCGTGTGGACGAATCCCTGCATGATGCTGTGGAAGTGAGCCAGGAAGCAAACTATACGGTTAAGAGCTGGGCGCCCTATGCAGCAGCCCTTAAGAATGTTCAGGAAATGTATGATAACGAGACAACGAGTGAAGGGGTCACGGATGCACAGGCAGAAGAAGCGGCTAAAACGCTGAAAGATACACAGAGTGCATTAGTGGATAAAGCGGCAACGATTGAGGAGGCAAAATCAAGGATAACAGCGATTGGCAAAGTTGAATTGACGCCGGATTGCAGCCGCAAAGTAATTTTGGCACGACAGACTTGTAACCTTCTCAGTGGGGAAGAGCTTGCCCAGGTTACCAATCTTGCGGAGTTGTCTGCGGCTGAGACAATGATGAGTGATTATCTGGCTGAGTTTACTTTTGACGATAAGGAGACTGGGTTAATTGGCGGCCAGGCAGTGGCAGAGGGCGAGTACGAGATTAAAAATGGCGCTTTGTATCTGGATGGTGACGGCAAATGGTTAAAAGTCACGAAAGGTGACGGAAGCAGCCTGCTGAAAGGAAGGGATGAGCTGACAATCTCCTTTGCAGCGAGCCCTGACACCGGGAACAGCAACTGGGTATTTTTTGCTGCGCCGAATGCAAATGCCCAGGAAGTGAATCAGGAGACGTATCTTGGGATAACGGAGTTTGAAGAGACTATAACCGCAGAACGCTATAAAAACAGCGGTGAGAGGCCGAAGGCGGCAAGTGTGTCCGGGATTGACGCCTCCGGCTGGATATATGTAACCCTCGTATGTACGGCTGATAAGAGCACGCTTTATATCAATGGAGAGGAAAAAGCCAGCGAGGACAGCAGCATCGCACTGTCAGAAATTTTTGGTGACAATGGAATTCTCCAGATTGGTAAAGGAAACTGGGGGAACGGCGAGTACTATAAGGGTTATCTCGATAATTTCAAGATTCTGGGAACGGCTATGACACAGGCGGATATCAAGGCCGAGGCGGAAGCATTTCTGGGAACGGCTTTAGACGTCAAGAAGATAGAGCAGACGATCCACCAAATTAGTGTCATCGGGCTTGTGGAGGCAAATATTGACGCCAGAACAAAAATCCAGCAGGCACGTGCGCTTTATGACAGCCTGAAAGAAGAAGAAAAGAAACTTGTCACAAATCTGGATGTGTTGGCTGAGGCAGAGGAAGTATACCATGAACTTTCAGCGGATGCCGAGGCTGTGTTGGGAGAGATTTCCTTTGACGGCGAGAGCGGTATTCAAAGCCCGGGCATCAAAGTCCAGGCCAACGGCACACCGGTTTTCGTGAATGATGCGGAGAGAGGAAAGGTCTTATCCTTGGACGGAACCGGCAGCGCATGGCTGAGTGTGACGAAAGAAGACGGCTCCTCCTTATTGACGGGAGCGGAAGAGATAACGGTTTCTTATTACAGTAAAGCCTTAAGGAGCGGCACTAACTGGGCGTTTTTTGCGGCTCTCAATGGAGATCCCCAGGCGTTCAATAACGAATATTATCTGGGTATCATGGAAAAGGACAGCAAGGTTACAGCGGAGCGTTATCTGCATGGGCGACAAGAAGTTCCGACAGCAGATGTACAGGCAGGATGGAACCATATCGTAGTCGTATATGGCTCAGATTACACGAAGATTTATGTAAATGGTGTGCTCGCCCAGGAAAAGGCTGCCAGCGGAAACCTCAAAGAGATTCTCGGCGACAACAGCGTCTTGCAGATTGGCAAGGCAAACTGGGGAGACGGAGAGTATTATCAGGGGCTGTTGGATGATTTTACAGTGTACAATTATGCCTTTGGGCAGCGTGATATCGACATTCTGGAAGGCAAGATTGTGAATCCCAAGCCGCTGAAAACGCAAATCCTGGAAGCAAAGGTTGTCAATAAGGATTATTATACAGAGGACAGCTATACGGCATTGCAGGCGGCTATCAAGGCAGCGAGGAAAGCTGTTGATACGGTAAATACAGAAGAAGAGCTCGACGAAGCAATGCAGGCTTTGCAGGCAGCGGTCGACGGGTTGGAAAGACTGCCGCTCAACGATGCTGCTTTAACAGCTAAGCTTGCTGAAGCAAAAGCAATTGAAAAAGGCAATTATACGGACAAAAGTTACAGCGCATTGCAGACAGCGATTGAAGAGGCTGAACAGGCGAAGAATAATGCCCTGTTACAGGAAGAGCTCGATGCGGCATTGACAGCCTTGCAGACGGCGATAGACCGCCTTATTTCGCTCGATATCTCATCCTTGACAAATCTCATTGCCCAGGCAAAGACGATCCAGAAGGGCGATTATACGGATGAAAGTTACGGAACTTTGCAGGCGGCGATCCTCACGGCAGAGGGGGCAGCCGGCGCGGTAGAGACGGAGGATGCATTGCAGGCGGCAGTCAAGGCTTTGCAGCAAGCAATTGATGGATTGAAGAAAAAAGACTCTGGGAATTCAGGAATACCGGGCAATCCGGGAAACACGCAAAATCCTAAGCCGTTAAGTGCAATTAAGTCTGTCAAAGCAGTACAGCAGACAACCGGAAAAGCTGTCAAAGTAAGTTTTGGCAAAGTCAGCGGCGCGGTGAGCTATGATATCTACCGTTCCACAAAAGCCAAGAGCGGCTATAAGAAGATTGCCAACACAAAAAGTGCAAGCTATGTTGACAAAAAAGTGAGTGCGGCGAAGACTTACTATTATAAAGTGTTGGTAAGAGCCAAAAAGGCTGAATGCAACAGCAAGTTAAGCACGAAATACGCAAAGGTCAAAGTATTGGCGGCTCCTAAGGCAAAATTAAAGGCTTCCAAGGGAAGGAAGGTCACGGTTTCCTGGAAGAAAATCAAAGGCGCCAAGGGATATGTAGTGTATGCTTCTTCCAAGAAGAGCAAAGGCTTTAAGGCAGTAAAGACCTTGAAAAAAGTAAAGAGCGTCAAAACAACAATCCGTGCGAAGAAGAAGGTCAAGAATCTGTATGTGAAAGTGCGTTCCTATTATATGGAAGGCAAAAATAAGATATACGGTCCCTATTCTAAGGTTGTCAGTGTAAAAGTAAAAAAATAGATGAACAGCCGGGTCATTGATGTATGAGAGATGAAACATACAATATACAGATGTTTTTAGTCATTGCAACAACTGTGTATTGTATGTTTCTCATTATTTAAAAGTTTTTAAAAATGCTATTGTATGCTTGCAGGGGATGCATTATAATACTCATGGAAAGAATTGCCGAAAATATAGGCAAAGAAAAGGAAAGGAAGGGAAGGCGATGTATCAATTTACAGAAGATTGTTTGACGGGAATCCAGCAGATTGATGAGGAACATAAAAAATTGTTTCGTCTGGTGAACGAGACGCTTGACTTGTTACATAACGACCGGCTCAAAGACAAGTACCGTGAGGTGCGCAGGATATTTGCGGAATTAAAAAATTATACCGATGTCCATTTTGCCAATGAGGAAGCCTATATGGAATCCATCAACGATCCGGAGCTGGAAATTCAAAAGAAAGAACATAAGGCATTCCGGCAAAAAATTGCCGCTATGGATGTCTCTGATATAGAGGAGCCGGAGGAACAGCAGAAGATGCTGGAAGAACTGATGAGCTGTTTGACCCGGTGGCTGTACCATCATATTTTAGGCAGCGATATCATGATCGGTAAAATGCCGCCCATAAAGGAATGGCATGAGAAAGAGAAACCTTGTGCGTTTACAGAAGAATATTTGACAGGGATTCCTTTGATTGACGAAGAACATGAGCGGTTGTTTGAAATTATTGGGAGAGCAGACGAGCTCGTAAAGGCGGAACTTTTGCATGACAAATACGATGAGATTGTGAGCATTCTTGGTGAACTCAAAGATTATACCAAAGAACATTTCAGGGATGAAGAGGCTTATATGGAGAGCATTTGTTATCCCATGCTGGAAGCGCAGAAGATGGCGCATGAAATTTTTGAATTAAAATTGGAGAATCTGAATTTAGATCATGTGGATGATAATCAGCAGGAATATCTGGAGGAACTGTTGGAGTTCCTCTTCGGCTGGCTCTCTAATCATATTTTAAAAGCGGACAAGCTGATTGTGGAATAGAAAAATATCTTGTAATTGCCTGTACAACGGTATAAAATAAAAATAGTATGAAATACTTCGGACAACAAGTGTCCATGGAGTATTTATCTTACATGAAAGAAAGAGAAGGAGGTAACAAAGAAATGGAGACGTTAGCATTTGGAGTAAACCAGCGGGGGGAAAAAGCATCTCTGTATACATTAGAGAATAAGAAACATACGGTAATTAAAGTATCGGATCATGGCGCAACGCTGGTATCTGTTTTGATTCCTGATAAAAATGGCGTAGTGAGGGATGTTGTGCTTGGATATGACGAGGCGTCGGAGTATGACAGCCACACTTGCTATTTCGGGGCAACCATTGGAAGGAACGGCAACCGTATTGATAAGGCACAGATGATGATTGACGGCAAGCTGTGCAAAATCCCGGCAAATGAGAACGAGAATAATCTTCATAGCGGCCCCAACGGTTTTGACCGTGTAGTATGGGAAGTGAAGGAGCGTACCGATAACAGCATCACATTTTTCCATCTCAGCACGGAGGAGGAACAGGGATTTCCAGGAAATCTCAAAGTTGAAGTTACATATACGCTGACAGATGAGGATGCAGTGGAAATCAGTTACCGCGGGGAGGCGGATAAAACCACAGTTATGAACTTTACGAATCATTCTTATTTCAATTTGGGAGGTCATGACAGCGGTTCCGCAATGAACCAGAAGCTGCAGATTCTGGCGGAATCTTACAATCCGGTGCGTGATTCCAAATCCATTCCTACAGGTGAGATTGCACCGGTAGCTGGGACGCCTATGGATTTCAGGACTATGAAACCGATCGGGCAGGATATTGAAGCCGATTTTGAGCAGCTTAAATTTACTGGCGGTTACGACCATAATTATGTGCTCAGTGATAAGGCCGGTGAGATGAAAGTGATGGCTAATGCATACTGTGAGGAGACAGGAATTGCTATGGAAGCTTCTACCGATTGCTGTGGAGTGCAGCTCTATGCTGGCAATTTTATTGGAGACCAGACCGGCAAGGACGGCAAAGCATACTGTAAACGCTGTGGGTTCTGCCTGGAATCTCAATTCTATCCCAATGCCATGAATCAGGAGAATGTACCTTCTCCGATTGTTAAGGCGGGTGATGTGTTTACCACGAAGACTGTTTACCGCTTTTATGTGAAATAATATTCCGCTTGAAGCGCGGTAAAATGATAGAATTATACAAGAGAGGATATTCCGGAGATTGAGAAATCCCTGGAATATCTTTTTTGTGGAAAAAAGTTATATTTAGTTATAATAAGAAAAGAGGAGAAAAAATGCGAGAACAACTGACAGAGAGTGATGTAAAAAAGATAGAGGAAGAAATAGAGTACCGCAAACTAGTAGTACGCAAGGAGGCTATAGAGGCGGTCAAGGAGGCCAGAGCACATGGTGATCTGAGTGAGAATTTTGAATACCATGCAGCGAAAAAGGACAAGAATAAAAATGAGAGCCGTATTCGTTATCTGGAGCGAATGCTGAAAACGGCAGTAATCGTCTCTGACGTTTCCAAAGAGGATGAGGTGGGCATAAACAATACGGTCACTGTGTACTTCGAGGAGGACGAGGAAGAACAGACCTTCCGCTTGGTAACGTCTATACGCGGAAATTCTATCAAAAATTTGATTAGCACCGAGTCTCCGATAGGCAAAGCAATACTCGGACATAAAGTTGGAGATCGGGTTTCAATCAAAGTAAATGATAATTACAGTTATTATGTCGTGATTAAACAAATTCAGAACACCGAGGAAGATGAAAATGACAGCATTCGAGGGTTTTAGCGTACTGCACCATGGTTAAATAGGCAAGCAGTTCTGCTAAATATCAGCAGTATAGCGTAATATTAATTAAATTTTACTTTAATAAAAAAGAGAGGCTATAAGAACCAGGTAGAGCTGGTTGTGGAAGAGACGCAGGCTGCTCCGGCGGAAAGCATGGAAACGACGTCTTCTTTCTCTGATATTAGGCCTCCTGTAATTACGGGCACAGGAATTTTCTCACAGAGCCTGCCTAAGACCCGCGGCATCAGAGCAGGAAGAAGCTCTACCACATCAGGATGAACATTTTCAAGCTGCTTTTGAATATTGGAAAAAGCGAGAGAGTCAATGACGAAGAAGCGAAGGACAGTAAACATCGACAGTTTACAAGCGCGTTTAATTAAAGACGGTTTGGTGGATATGATGCCGTCTGCCTGGGTACATTGATGGATAAAATCTACGGCAATTTCCTTGGGGGCAAGTCCCTGGATTAGATCGATGTGAACCATGGCAATCTTACCGGCAGACTTGACTCTTGCCACGATATCGGCAATATTACAGATATCTCCAAAAAGAATGAATATAATGCGGCTCTCGCAAGTAAGAGCCTTTTCAAGGCTCTCAAAATTGTTTATCGCGGCGATTACCGGGGAATCTTCAATGGCATTCTGAAATTCTTTCTTCATTCGTCTGTTTCCTCTCTGTGTGCTTCGTTTTTTATTGAGAATGTGCCTCGTCCAAATCCTGCTGATGATAAATATGGGCTTGCTTAATAAGATAAGTCTGTTCCTGTGGAGCAAGGGAACGATAAGTCTCGAGAAGTTCCCCTTCCTTATCATCGTGACATTCCGGGGGAAGGGATGGGCGGCGAATGTTGGTAACGCCCAACAGATAATCCGTGGATACCTCAAAATATTCCGCCAACCGGATTAAGGTGTCGAAATCTGGTTCCCGGCCGCGACGCAGGTAACCATTGAGAGTTGATGGTGCAATATGTAATTCGGTCGCCAATTTCCTCTGCGTAAGATTACGTTCTTCCAATAAATTTTCAAGCCTGGTAAAGAATTTCATAAAATAGTCCTCTTTAGTTAGAATTGTCAATGCATTTAAAACTATTTTACGAAAAAATAACCCAAATATACTAGAAATGTGAAAAACACATTTATCATTCACAAATGTGAACTTATTGCCAACCACCATCCATGGTAATAATTTGCCCAGTCAGATAGGTAGGAGAGGTAACAACTGCGAGTGCCAACTGAGCGACTTCCTGTGCGCGGCCAAATCGCCCGGTCGGGATTTCGTCGGCTAATTGCCGACGTTCTTCCTCGGAGAAACACTGGTTCATGCGTGTGTCGATTACGCCGCAGGCAATGGCATTGACCGTAATGCCGCTGGGGGCAAGTTCTTTGGCCAGGGCTTTGGTAAAAGCGTTGACGCCGCCTTTGGAAGCGGAATATGCCACCTCGCAAGATGCTCCGACATTTCCCCAAACGGAAGAAATGTTTAAAATTCTGCCAGATTTGTTGTGTACCATGTTAGGTATGGCCTGCTTGCAACAGCAGAAAATGGAGGTGAGGTTCGTTTTCATTATTCGTTCCCACTCAAACAGGCTCATATCTGTGAGCAGGCCGATATGTGAAATTCCTGCATTGTTTACCAAGGTTGTGATTGGGCCAAGCTGCTGTTCGGCCAATCGGAAAGCATCTTTCACAAAATCTTCGTCTCCTGCATCGCCAGTCAGGGGAATACAGGGAACGCCGAATGTTTCATGCAGGTCTTGAGCCAGCCTGTTTAATTCATCAGCGGAACTGCGGCAATTAATGGCGAGGGCGTAGCCCGCCTGTGCGAATTCTGTGGCGATAGCGCGTCCAATGCCATGAGATGCGCCGGTGATGAATGCGATTTCACTTTTCATTTAGAAGATGTCTCCTTTCATCAGGCGATGCTGCAGTTAGTAAAGATATGGTAATCCCTGTAGGCCGAAATGTCAAGAAATCTTGCAGATTTACTATGGGTATGGTATAATATGGCATGAGAATTTGCCCTATATATCATATGGCTATCCTCAAAATAAACAGCAAAGGAGTTGGACACTATGCGCATTACATTAAGCGGTAAAAACATCGAGGTAACAGAGGGATTAAGGCAGGCAGTAGAAGAGAAGTTGTCCAAATTAGAGAGGTATTTCACTCCTGAGACCGACATTATCGTAACTTTGAGCGTGGAAAAAGAACGCCAGAAAATTGAGGTTACCATTCCGGTAAAAGGAAATATCATCCGCTCAGAACAGGTAAGCAATGATATGTATGTTTCCATAGACCTGGTAGAAGAAGTCATTGAGCGGCAGCTGAAGAAGTATAAGAATAAGATTATAGACCAGAAACAGTCGGCGCCGAATTTCCAGAAAGAATACATTGACAAAGAGGTAGAGGATGATGAAGATGTAAAGATTATCCGTACCAAGCGTTTTGACATCAAACCGATGTACCCGGAAGACGCCTGTGTGCAGATGGAGCTGTTAGGCCATAACTTCTTCGTATTCCAGAATGCGGAGACAGAGGAAGTGAATGTTGTATATAAGAGAAAAGGAAATACTTACGGATTGATCGAGCCTGAGTTTTAAGGACAAGCGTTGCATTTAAACGGGGCTGCCGCAATAAGTGAGAAATATACGATAGAAAGGAAATCACTCGATAAAACTGGTGAATGTTGTATATTTCAAACTTAATGCGGCAGCCTTTTCCTGTCAAGTTACTGCTCAGCCTTAAAACTGCGTTTGAAAAATTTAAGGCTGAATAGTTACCGAATTACATGGATTTTTTGCGCAGTTTCTTGCCACAGGGCATAAAATAGTATAAGATAATTCTATGTGTAAAAATGGCTGGGACGGACAATTGAGTTTCGCCATTTGCAAGTTTGGAAGAAGGAGGATTGCCAAATGAATATTGTAGTGTTGGCAGGGGGATTGAGTACGGAGAGGGACGTGTCGTTTGCGACGGGACAGAATGTTACAGAGGCGCTGCGCAAAAATGGACATCAGGTAATTTTACTGGATGTATTTATGGGATATGGCGACGAAGAGGGAGAAGACTTTACAGACGTGTTTGCGCGCTCTTTGCAGGTGAGTGCGTCGGTGTCTGGCATTTCTCAAGAGGCGCCGGATTTGGCAGCAGTGAAGAAGAGCCGTAAAGACCAGAGCGATTGTTTTTTCGGGCCTAACGTGATTGCACTGTGCAGAAAGGCGGATATTGTATTCCTGGCGTTGCATGGGGAAAATGGGGAGAATGGCAAGGTACAGGCGGCATTTGACCTGTATGGGATAAAGTATACCGGAACTGGTTATCTCAGTAGCGCGCTGGCGATGGACAAAGGTTTGTCAAAACGGCTTTTTGAGGCAAACGGCATTCCCACGCCCAAGGGGATTTCCATGAAGAAAGAAGAATGCCAGTGGGAATTTGCAAAAACCGGATTGACGCTGCCTTGCGTGGTAAAGCCCTGCTGCGGCGGGTCAAGTATCGGCGTGTCTATCGTGCGCAGTGAAGAGGAGTACAAAGAAGCGTTGGAAGAAGCGTTCCGCTGGGAAAAGGAAATTATCATCGAGGATTATATTGAGGGCAGGGAATTTTCGGTAGCCGTCATTGACTTTGCCGCACTCCCAGTAATTGAGATTGCGCCACTTCAAGGTTTCTATGATTATAAGAATAAGTACGCGGCGGGAAGCACGGTGGAGACCTGTCCGGCGGAGATTTCAGCGGACATTGCCGGGAAGATGCAACGTTGTGCGGAAGATGTGGCAAAAGTGTTGGGGCTTGACACTTACTCCCGCATGGATTTCCTGCTGGATGGGGCGGACAATATTTACTGTCTTGAAGCCAATACGTTGCCTGGTATGACATCTACCAGCTTGATTCCACAGGAGGCGCAAGCGATAGGGAT
>CAJUTD010000048.1:14385-24300 GCA_910589635.1 uncultured Lachnospiraceae bacterium
CCTGGCAAAGTATGGGAGGGCGTTATGAGACAGATGACGTTAGAACATATTGCACAGGCATGTCACGGAACGTATGTGGGCGAGCCGGAAAAAATATACACAGAGATTAAGGGAGCGGTTACGGACAGCCGTGCGGTGGAAGAGGGCTATCTTTTTATACCTATCAAAGGCGCCCGTGTGGATGGACACGACTTTATTCCTAGCGTGATTGGTAAGGGAGCAGCAGCCGTTCTCTCGGAAAAAGAACTCACCGGCTGTAGCATACCTTATATTCGGGTGGAATCGAGTGTGCAGGCATTGAAAGATATTGGAGAATATTATCGCAGCCAGCTCACAATACCCATCGTAGGCATTACGGGCAGCGTGGGCAAGACCAGCACCAAAGAAATGATTGCTTCCGTACTGTCACAGAAATACAAGGTACTCAAGACAGCGGGGAATTTTAACAATGAGATTGGGCTTCCCTTAACGCTTTTGCGGATTCGTGAGGAGCATGAGGCCGCGGTCGTTGAGATGGGGATTTCTGATTTTGGCGAAATGCACCGCCTGGCAAAAATGGCGCGGCCATCTATCTGTGTGATTACGAATATTGGCATTTGCCATCTGGAGAATTTGAAGACCAGAGACGGCATCTTGCAAGCCAAAAGTGAGATTTTTGATTATTTGAAGCCGGAAGGTCATATTGTACTAAATGGTGAGGACGACAAACTCTCCACGATTGCGGAAGTTTCAGGCGTTCGCCCATTATTTTATGGATTTTTGCAGGAACAAGGTGTCTGTAAAGATATTTATGCAGATGAGATTGTAAATTGCGGGCTCAAGGGTGTAAAAGCAAAGATACATACGCCCGAAGGCGCAATTCAGGTACACATTCCGATACCTGGGGAACACAATGTATATAATGCTATGGCAGCCGCAGCAGTTGGGCGTTTTCTTGATATGGATCTTTCGCAGATTAAGGCAGGCATTGAGAATGTAGAGACCATCAGTGGCCGTGGCCATTTGATGGAAATTGGAAACATGACGGTACTAGATGACTGTTACAATGCAAATCCGGTGTCAATGCGCGCTTCGCTAGATGTTTTGAGCTATGGGCTGGGGCGTACGATTGCCGTTTTGGGCGACATGGGCGAGTTGGGAGAGAATGAAAAACACCTCCATTATGGCGTAGGTGCTTATGCGGCAGAAAAACAGATAGATGCGCTTTTTAGCGCCGGCACGCTCAGTGAAGAATTGGCGCGCGGCGCTAAGGAAGCCGGCATGAAGCAGGTGTTCCATTACGAGACGCGTGAGGAAATGACAACACAGCTTCTTACTTACCTCAAAGAGGGAGATACGGTGCTCGTGAAAGCCTCGCATTTTATGGAATATCCCAAAGTGGTAGAAGCAATCAAAGCATACTTTGATGCTGTTTGAGCATTTCTTCAATCTTTTTGCGGGTATAGGCGCCGGAGAACTTGCGTTGTTCCTTATCTAAATCTTTGAGGTAGATAGGTTCTCCGTATTCTACGATTACGCTGCATTTGCGCATGTAGGGCATATGCTTTTCCCAGATTTCCTGGCTGTTCGTGATGGCGATAGGGATAATCGGACAGCCGCTTTTTTCTGCAATTTTTAAGCTTCCTTCTTTGAAAGGCAAAAGTCCTTCTTCCGGGTGGGGATTGCGGGTTCCCTCCGGGAAGATGCAGATGGAAATGCCCTTCTTGATATATTCAATACCGGTGAGGATTGTTTTTAGTCCTTCCTTCAAGTTGGAGCGGTTCAAAAACAGGCAGTTAAGCCGCCGCATCCACACAGACAACAAAGGCACCTTCTCTAAGAAGTCCTTGGAAACGTAGCCTGTGAGCCCTGGGCAGCGGGAATAAGTAATGATGATGTCAAAATAACTCTGATGGTTGGGGACATATAGTACTGCCTGATCTTTGGGCACGCGTTCTTCCCCGATAATCGTAATCTTGGTGCCGGCGAGGAACAGAACGACGCGGAACGCCCACTGCACAATGCGCAGGCTGCTGATGTCTGCGGCATAGCTGTTAAATTTCTTAAAAATCCATTCAAAAATCATGATGGGAATCGACAAAATCAGAAAACAAATCAGAAAAAGTGAAACAAGAATCAGTCGTATCATGTCTTTTACCTCTTTTTAGCGTTTATTTCCATTATACATAGGTATTTGGGAAAATACAATCATAAATATTGGAAAAAGCCTATAAAATATGGAGAGAACGTATCAGCAGGCAAAGGAGCTATTGATGAAAAAAGGAATTATCACAAAGGGAAAATATTTTGTTCTGGCATTTATTATGGTGTTGGGAATTTTTGGTGGGTGCGGTTTGGAAAAAACGGATGACCGGAAGATTGAGGACCTCTCTTATACGATTCTGGAGGAGAAGGAGATTCCGCAGGAGTTTCTCGCCGTCATAGAGGAAAAGAAGGAGCAGATGTTTAAGTTGACATATACAGATGAGGAAAATCTGTACATCGCTGTTGGATATGGCGTACAACAGACAGGCGGCTACAGTATTTCCGTCAATCAGTGCTATCTTACGCAGAATGCCGTTTATTTTGACACGACCTTGATTGGGCCGTCTAAGGGGGAACAGGTAAACGAGGCTAAATCATATCCATATTTAGTAATTAAGACGAAATATTCTGAAAAAAATGTTGTATTTCAGTAGAAATACCATAGGAATCCTAAGTTAAGTATGCTAAGATATAGGATAGGCGTGACAAAGATTTGTTTATTTTGGAGGAAAATTACAGCGATTGATAGTGGTCAGGCACATAAATCGAGATTAAGCATAAAATAAGCTAACAGATTTACAAATTGATAAAGTGTGTTATAATGATAGATAAGTTGTTTTGTCAGAGGCCATTTGGGCGTTATACTGAAAATGTGCGATAAAACATAGGAAGATTCAGGATTTGTCAGAAACTTGACAAAACATAGAATATATCATTATAATTACTTCTTGTACGAAAACAGAGCATAGAGGTGCAAAATGGAACAGTATGTGATTAAAGGCGGTAATCCGCTGGTCGGCGAAGTGGAAATCAGTGGTGCAAAAAATGCGGCGCTGGCAATTTTGGCGGCAGCAATAATGACGGATGAAACCGTGACGATAGATAACTTGCCTGATGTACGTGATATCAATGCTTTGCTTCAGGCCATGACTGATATTGGAGCAAAGATTGAACGGATAGATGCGCACACCGTAAAGATTAACGGCTCTTTTGTGAAGGATATCCCAGTCGATTATGAATCCATGAAGAAAATCCGGGCTTCTTATTATCTGCTTGGCTCACTTCTCGGCAAATACAAACGCGCAGAGGTGACATTGCCGGGAGGATGCAATATCGGAAGCCGCCCTATGGATTTGCACATTAAGGGATTCCGTGCGCTGGGAGCCCATGTGGAAATCCGCAATGGCGCCGTGGCAGCGGAAGCCGAGCGTCTGATTGGCGGGCACATTTATTTGGATAAGGTATCAGTGGGGGCTACCATCAATATTATGATGGCGGCAGCCCTGGCGGAAGGTAAGACGACGATTGAGAATGCGGCCAAGGAGCCTCACGTCGTGGACGTGGCGAATTTTCTCAACAGTATGGGCGCCAATATCCGCGGAGCCGGCACAGATGTAATCCGTATTGTCGGCGTAGAGAAGCTCCACAAGACGGAATACTCGGTAATCCCCGACCAGATTGAGGCGGGCACCTTTATGTTTGCGGCAGCGGCAACCAAGGGCGATGTAACGGTCAAGAATGTCATCCCCAAGCATTTAGAGGCTACTACGGCGAAATTGTTAGAGGCAGGCTGTGAGGTGGAGGAGTTTGACGACGCGGTACGTGTCGTGGCGTCGAAACCGCTGCGCCATACGCAGGTGACTACGTTGCCTTATCCGGGATTCCCTACCGATATGCAGCCTCAGATGACGGTTGTGCTGGGAGTTGCCCAGGGAACAAGTACGGTGACGGAGAGCATTTTTGAGAACCGTTTTAAATATGTGGATGAGCTGACCCGCATGGGTGCAGACATCAAAGTGGAGAGCAATATTGCGATTATCAGCGGTGTCAAGGGTTATACTGGGGCCAGAGTCAGCGCACCGGACTTACGGGCAGGCGCAGCTCTTGTGATCGCAGGACTTTCCGCAGAAGGCGTCACGATTGTGGACGATATTCACTATATTCAGAGAGGTTATGAAAATTTTGACCGTAAACTGGAAGGTCTGGGAGCGCAGATTGAGAAAGTCAATTCGGAGAAAGAAATCCAGAAGTTTCAGTTTAAAGCGGGATGATGCTCTTGTACAACGCGTCTTAAATCGTTTTAAGTAAGTGGAATACAAGTGCGCAGAGCCAGCATATGATATCAATTTGCACCTTATAATTGCATAAAAAATAAATTTAGCGGGAATGGTAATAAGAAAACGCACATCGTTTGTGCAAAGGAGGACATAGCATGTTATATCCGATTCTGACACCATCCCGCTTTCTTTGCGACTTGAGCGGCGTTTGGGATTTCAAACTCGACAATGGCAGGGGATTTGAAGAAAAATGGCAGGAGAAGCCTCTGGAAAATGCCATGACAATGCCGGTTCCAGCTTCCTATAATGATTTGAAGGAGGGCATAGATTTCCGCGATCATTACGGCTGGGTATTTTACCAGCGAAAAATTTCTTTGCCGCAGCCTGTTGCCGGAGGGCGTGTAGTATTGCGGTGCGATGCAGTAACCCATCATGCGAAAGTTTATCTGGATGGCAAGCTGCTCTGTGAGCACAAAGGTGGTTTTCTGCCTTTTGAAACGGAAATTGCAGATTTGATGACGGAAGGGGAACATCTTCTGACCGTTGCTGTGGATAATGTGATTGATTACACAACGCTGCCGGTAGGCGGCAAAGGTGATATGTTGGGTGGCCTTATGGGAGGCATGGGAGAAAGTGCGGATTCCAAACCACAGAACCATCCCAACTTTGACTTTTTTAACTACTGTGGAGTTACCAGGCCCATCCGAATTTATACGACGCCTAAATCTTATATTCAAGATATCTCTCTGGTATCCCAGGTGGATGGGGCCAATGCCGATATTTCTTATCGTATTCAGACGGAGGCAGAGAATTCAACTAATGAGAGCCTGGAGTGCAAGGTGGAAGTCTTTGACGAGAAATGCCATAAGGTGGCGGAGGGCAGCGGGGAAACGGGGGTGCTTCATATTGAGAACGTCCATCTCTGGCAGCCCCTGAACGCCTATCTGTACCAGGTCAAAGTCAAGTATGGGCAAGACGAGTACACGCTGCCTTATGGCGTGCGCACGGTAAGCGTGGAAGGAACGAAATTTCTCATCAATGGCAGGCCGTTTTACTTTAAGGGTTATGGCAAGCATGAAGACACGTTTCCCAATGGCAGGGGCATTCATCTGCCCATGAATACCAAGGATATTTCCTTGATGAAATGGCAGGGGGCCAACAGCCTGCGCACCAGCCATTATCCTTACAGTGAGGAAATGATGCGTCTGTGTGACCGTGAGGGGATTGTTGTCATTGATGAGACGACGGCGGTAGGCGTGAATTTACAGTTTGGCGGCGGAGCGAATTTCGGCGGGCAGAAAGTAGGGACGTTTGACCCAGAGCATGGCGTGAAGACGCTGGATCATCACAAGGAAGTCGTGCGGGATTTGATTTCCCGTGATAAGAATTATGCTTGCGTGGTGATGTGGAGTATTGCCAATGAGCCGGATTCAGCTGCCGAGGGAGCGTATGAATATTTTAAGCCTCTGTATGATTTGGCGCGGGAGCTTGACTTGCAGAAACGTCCCTGTACGCTGGTGAGCGTACAGATGCCTAAACCGCAGAAGGATTGTTCGGCTAAGTTGAGTGATGTCATTTGCCTAAACCGCTATTATGGATGGTATTTCGGGGGGCCGGATTTGGAAGCACCGGAGGCTGCGCTGCGCAAGGAACTGGAATATTGGCAGACGGTTGGAAAGCCTGTCATTTTTACGGAGTACGGCGCGGACACAGTGATGGGCTTCCACGATGCCACCCCAGTTATGTATACGGAGGAATACCAGGTGGACTATTACAAGATGAATAACGGTGTGTTTGATGATTATAGTATTGTAGTCGGAGAACAGGCATGGAATTTTGCTGATTTTGCCACCAGCCAGAGTTTGCTGCGCGTTCAGGGAAATAAGAAAGGTATCTTTACCAGAGACCGCAAACCCAAGCTAGCGGCGCATTATTTCCGGGAGCGCTGGCAGGAGATACCAGATTTCGACTATAAAAAGTAATTGAGGGTGGTTACCATCCTCATAGAAATAAAAATCCGTCTTTTTCAAATAAATTTGAAGAGACGGATTTTTGTTTCTATGGGGTTCTGAACTGTATATCAGATGATTTTCGTGATTTCTAAGTCTGGATGATCCAGCATGTCGATGACAGAGCCGTCGTTCATCTGAATCATGGGTCTTGTCAGGTGCTTGGAGTTAATCATAACGATATTTGCGCTCTGTCCATTATTTAGAAGGATCCGATTGTGTTGGTAAGTAGTAGCAATTCTGTTTAAAAAGGTCAGTATATATTTCGGATGGTACTTTGACAGGCCATCCTTCTCGAACATGCTGATTGCCTGGAACGGGCACAGCGGCGGACGATAGGAGCGTGCAGCGGTAGTTGCGTCATAAACGTCTGCGATTGCGACAATCGCTGCAAAATCATCTATGGTGTCACCCGGAATCTTCTGGGGGTAACCGGAACCGTCCCAACGTTCATGGTGCTGTAAGGCTGCTTTTTTAATCCTTTCATCAATCGGCTGGTGCTTTAGCAGCTTATAACTGAACAGCGGATGCTGTTGAATCATTGCAAATTCTTCGTCTGTATATTTATCAGGCTTATTTAAGATTTCATCTGGTATGGAAATTTTGCCGATATCATGGAACAATCCGCATAGAGTTAAAATATCACGTTCGTTATCGTCAAGTTTCAGCCATTTTCCCATCATCCTGGAGATAAGCGCAACATTCAGGCAATGTGCGTAAACACTGTCGTCATCCTGGCGCATATTATGTAGCTTGTCAAATAACGCTACGGTGGTCCTGCATGAGGCTATCAGTTCCGTAAAATCATTTAAAATCTGGCGGAAATCAAGAGGGGCTTCCGGTGTTTTAATGACAGCGTCAAAGATTTCTTTGATGGAGTTTATTTCTTTATTATATGTAACCTGAAATTCTAAAAATTCCGGCTGTGATTTTACTTTCTGAGAATAGAAAGCATTGGAGGTCAGGCTGTTAAGGGCGCCCGACTGTAATTTTTGAGTGAGGGCCGCCTGCAATGCGCTGCTCTCCTGCTCAGGAGAAGTATGTTTAGATGCTGTCTGTGATGCCGTTTTATCTTCCTGTGTGGAATCTGCGGAAGGAGCCTGTACAGCTTCTCCACTTCCGTCTTGCGGGGAAGATTCAGCATCTTCCTGCACGGTGCCTGCATTTTTGACGGTTACATTATAGATACTGTAAAAAGAAAGGCGGGAAATCAGTTCTGGGGTGAGTACAGTTTCCTCTTCCATAACCAATTGTCCACGATTGGTATAGATTGCTTCTGCAACAATCATTCCTGGCTCTAAATCTCTAATTGGTAAATTTTTCATTTTCATTCTCCCTGTATTGGATATAAATTTCGTAACTTATATTTGCATTGGGTATTTAAAGCTTAATCATTAAAAATATGGAAAATAGTATAAACTCTCGATAATAAGTATAAAAACAAACACAGAATTTGTCAATAAATAAATTTTACCTGTTTATTCGTAGGGGAACACAATATGTGCAAAAAAGTCTGATTTCTATATTTAATTATAGGATTAGGGTGCCAAGCTCCCGTATAAGTGAGCAGTACCTCTGCCTGACGCTTGAAAATTTTGGCTACATGGTATTGATTTCCGTGTACAATGGCAGTATTGATTTCCGTGCACAATGGCAGCATTGATTTCCGTGCACAATGGCAGGGTTATTGACTTTTGTGTCAATAAGTGATATATTGGTTTAAAATTAAACTATGGGGTGGAACCGATGGACTGGATGTTGGAAGGTCTTTTGCAGGGTACACAATTCCAGAAGTTGTATAACCAACGGATTGAAACTTTGCGTCAGGAATACGATCTCAGAAAAGTCGATATTGATATTTTATATTTTCTCTTCAAATCTGGAGAACATAATACGCCAAAGGATATCAGTAGACTCAATTTGTTTAATAAAGGGCATATTTCTCAGTCAATTGGCAGGATGGAGCATCAACAGCTAATTTATTCCGTTCAGGACCAAGATGATAGGAGATGTATGCATATTATGCTCACCGAAAAAGCGGTGGAGGTTGTGGAAGAGATTACCGCACTCCGCAAGCAGATGTATAATATTATTCTGAAAGGCGTAACGCCGGAGGAGCAGGATGTTTTGCTCAAGGTGTCCAGGAAAGTCAATGAAAACATTAAAGAAGCACTTGAACAGCAGGTTCGGTGCAAAGAAGTTAGGAGGTAATATATGCGAAATGAAGACGAATTAATGAATTATGCCATAAAGCAAGAAGCAATTTGCAGAAAGAATGACAGTATCTCGGATAAATTGTTTGAGGAATATGGGGTAAACCGTGGATTGCGCGACATGAATGGAAAAGGAGTTCTTACCGGACTTACAAATATTTCTAAGATTGTCTCATTCAAAAATGTGGATGGTGTGCAGTCTCCCTGTGATGGTGAGCTTTGGTACCGCGGGTATAATGTGCACAGCTTAGTGCGCAAGATAGGAGATAATGGTTTCGGGTTTGAAAAAATCGCTTATCTTCTGTTGTTTGGGGAGATGCCTTCGGAAGATGAGTTGAAGGAGTTTTGCAAGATTATGGCGCAGAGCCGGACGCTTCCGACCAACTTTACCCGGGACGTTATTATGAAAGCGCCTACAAAGGATATTATGAATTCCATGACAAGGAGCATTCTTACCTTGGGTTCTTATGACAGCCAGTTGAATTCTCCGGAAATTGTCACAAACAGCCTCAGGCAGTGTATGGAGCTGATAAGTATTTTCCCGATGCTTGCCGTGTATGGCTATCACGCATATAACCATTATGAGAATGATGACAGTATGTATATCCACAGGCCGGAGCCGGGACTCTCGACAGCAGAAAATCTTCTGATGATGCTGCGTCCGAATAAGCATTACAGCCGCCTGGAGGCAAAAGTGCTGGATGTGGCGTTAATTCTGCATATGGAGCATGGCGGTGGAAACAATTCTACTTTTACGACAAGGGTGGTTACGTCTTCCGGTTCCGATACTTACTCGACAATTGCAGCGGCTATGTCTTCCCTCAAAGGGCCGAAACATGGCGGTGCAAACGTTAAGGTAATGGAGATGATGGCGAACATCAAGGAAAACATCAAAGATGTCCATGATGAGGAAGAGATTGAGGCATATCTTGCGAAAATCCTTGCTGGGGAGGTGTTCGACCATAAGGGCTTGATTTATGGTATGGGCCATGCGGTCTATTCCCTTTCCGACCCCAGGGAGCGTGTTTTTAAGGGGTATGTGGAGCGGCTTGCCGTTGCCAAAGACCGTGAGGATGATATGCTGCTTTATAATACGATAGAAAAATTAGCGCCCAAGCTGATTGCCGGGGAGCGCAAAATTTTTAAGGGTGTAAGTCCTAATGTAGACTTCTACAGTGGATTTGTGTATGAGATGATGGGAATTCCCATGGAGTTGTATACAGCTATCTTCGCGATTGCCCGCATCGTCGGTTGGAGCGCACATCGTATGGAGGAATTGATTGGAACGAGCAAGATTATCCGTCCGGCTTATATGAGCGTGATGGAAGAAAAAGAATGTTTGAGTTTCCGCAAACTGTAATTGAAAAATAAATATATCAAGCCAAAGTGCCA
>CAJUTD010000049.1:0-474 GCA_910589635.1 uncultured Lachnospiraceae bacterium
ATAGGGATAGATCTTGGAACATCGTCAGTGAAACTTCTGCTCATGCAGGAGGATGGGAAGATATTAAAGATTGTGAACCGCGAATACCCAATCAGTTTCCCGAAACCCGGTTGGTCGCAGCAGAATCCGCAGGACTGGTACCGGGAGACGATAACAGGACTGGAAGAGCTTATGCAGGGCAGCGATAAGTCACAGGTAGCTGGAATCAGTTTCGGTGGACAGATGCATGGCTTGGTGGTGTTGGATGAGCATGATACGGTAATTCGCCCGGCAATTTTGTGGAATGATGGACGAACAGCAGAGGAATCGGAATATTTGAATCGGGAAATCGGCAAGGATAAACTGTCAAAATATACAGCGAATATCTCTTTTGCCGGATTTACTGCGCCCAAGGTTCTTTGGTTGAAAAAGCATGAGCCGGAGAACTACGTGAAGATTCGTAAGATTATGCTGCCCAAAGATTATCTGGCATAT
>CAJUTD010000049.1:484-9924 GCA_910589635.1 uncultured Lachnospiraceae bacterium
AGCGGCGTTCATTGCAGCGATGTCTCGGATGCGTCGGGGACTTTGCTTTTTGATGTGGAGCGCCGTTGTTGGTCTGAGGAGATGTGTGAAATCTGCGGAGTGAAAAAAGAGTGGCTTCCAAAAGTGTTTGAGAGCTATGAGGCGGTGGGGACATTAAAGCCGGAAATTGCAGCAGAGCTTGGGATTTCTGAGAGGACCGTGATTGCGGCGGGAGCCGGAGATAATGCAGCGGCGGCAGTCGGCACGGGGACAGTTGGAGATGGAACTTGCAATATTTCTCTGGGCACAAGTGGAACGGTGTTTATTTCTACTGAGAAATTTGGTGTGGATGGGAACAATGCCCTCCATTCCTTTGCCCATGCAGACGGAAGCTATCATCTGATGGGCTGTATGCTCAGTGCAGCTTCCTGCAATAAGTGGTGGATGGAAGAGATTATCGGCACGGAGGATTATGGCGGTGAGCAGAGAGGAATTCAATCGTTAGGAGAGAATCATGTGTACTTCCTGCCTTATCTAATGGGGGAACGCTCTCCTCACAATGATCCAGATGCGCGGGGAGCGTTTATCGGATTGACGATGGACACTGCGCGGGAGGACATGACGCAGGCTGTTTTAGAGGGCGTGGCGTTTGCACTTAGGGATTCTCTGGAAGTCGCTAAGTCTCTGGGTATTGAGGTTACACGGACGAAGATTTGCGGCGGGGGAGCTAAGAGCCCGTTATGGAAGAAGATTGTGGCAAATGTTCTTGGTATCTGCGTGGACGTGCCTGAGAATGAAGAAGGGCCGTCTATGGGCGGGGCCATGCTGGCAGCTGTTGCATGTGGAGCATATAAGTCTGTAGAAGAGGCGGCACAGGCAATTGTTAAAATGAGAGAAGTGATAGAGCCAGAGCCGGAACTTGTCGCATTATATGAGACGCGTTATCAAAAGTTTCGGGAAATATATCCGGCTTGCCGCCCATTATTTCAGTATTTAAAATAACAGGCAGGAGAGAGGGTTTTATGGGAAGAGGCTCGTTGGAATGTTTGGCGCATTCCGTATTTTGTGCCCTAATCCCAATTAGGAAGGAACTTGTCTCGCTAATATATGAAATTGCATAAATTGTACATGAAACTATAATAATTTTTAAGTTTTACTATTTACTATAATAAAGAAAAGAATGGAAGGAGAAAACAGAATGAATAACATGCCCAAGGAGAAAATCGCACTCGTTGCGGTGAGCAGGGACTGCTTTCCAATGACACTTTCGGAAAACAGGAGAAAAGCAGTGGTAAAAGCGTACCAGGAGAAGCATGGAGATATCTACGAATGTCCCATCTGTGTGGAAAATGAAATCCACATGAGAAAGGCGCTTGCAGATATTAGGCAGGCAGGCTGCAATGCTTTGGTAGTATATCTGGGAAATTTTGGCCCGGAGACGCCGGAAACTTTGCTGGTGAAAGAATTTGACGGTCCGGCAATGGTAATCGCAGCGGCAGAGGAGACAGGGGACAACTTGATTCAAGGCAGGGGAGATGCGTATTGCGGCGTGCTCAACGCCAGCTATAACCTCAAGCTGCGCAATTTGAAAGCGTATATCCCGGAATATCCTGTGGGGACGGCTGAGGAATGTGCGGATATGATTTCTGAGTTTGCACCGATTGCGCGGGCAATTATTGGGCTGAATAGCCTGAAAATCATTTCCTTTGGCCCCAGGCCGCAAAATTTCCTGGCCTGCAATGCCCCGATTAAGCAGTTATACAATCTGGGCGTGGAGATTGAGGAGAATTCAGAGCTCGATCTCTTTGAGGCTTTTAATCATCATGCCGGGGATGGCAGGATTCCCGATGTTGTAGCTGAGATGGAGAAGGAACTTGGCGCAGGCAATAAGAAGCCGGAGATTCTTACAAAATTGGCGCAGTACGAACTTACCCTCATGGATTGGGTGGAGGAGCACAGGGAAAGCCGGGATTATGTGGCGATTGCAGGGAAATGCTGGCCGGCGTTCCAGACGCAGTTTGGGTTTGTGCCTTGTTATGTTAACAGTCGTTTGACACAGAGGGGGATTCCGGTATCTTGCGAGGTGGATATTTACGGCGCGCTCAGTGAATTTATCGGTACGGTCATCAGCCAGGATGCAGTAACGCTTCTGGATATCAATAATTCAGTCCCTGCCGACATGTATGAGAGTGAAATTAAAGGAAAATATAATTATACCTTAAAAGACACGTTTATGGGCTTCCACTGCGGAAATACAGCATCCAGCAAGTTATCTTTCTGCGAGATGAAGTACCAGCTTATTATGGCAAGGAGCCTGCCCATTGAGGTGACAAACGGAACCCTGGAAGGAGACATAGCGCCAGGCGATATCACATTCTACCGTTTGCAGAGCACTTCCGACGCCAAAATCCGCGCATATATCGCCCAGGGTGAGGTACTTCCAGTTGCTACCCGTTCATTCGGCGCCATCGGCGTGTTTGCTATTCCCCAGATGGGCAGATTTTATCGCCATGTGCTCATTGAGAAGAATTATCCTCATCATGGAGCCGTTGCTTTTGGCCATTTTGGAAAAACTTTGTATGAGGTATTTAAGTACGTGGGAGTTCCGGTGGAAGAAATTAACTTTAATCAACCCGAGGGTATGCTGTACCCGACGGAGAACCCATTTGCATAAAGGAGGAAACTATGTTTTTAGTAAATACAGATTATATTTCTGGTAAAGAACTTGAAATGTTGGGACTGGTAAAGGGGAGTACCATTCAGTGCAAGCATTTCGGAAAAGATATTTCCCAAGGCTTTAAGACCCTTGTAGGCGGTGAATTGAAAGCCTATACGGAGATGATGAATGACGCGAGGGAGCTATCTACCAAACGTATGATAGAAGAAGCGCAAAAGCTTGGCGCGGATGCTATCGTCAATGTCCGCTATGCCTCTTCTGCGATCATGCAGGGGGCTGCCGAGGTAATTGCTTATGGGACAGCCGTTAAATTTGTGAATTAGACAATTATAAATAGTTATAAACAAAGAGACAGACATTTGTGTTATGAGTAAAATGTCTGTCTTTTTGTTTTGCTTTATAAATTTACGAAATGCGACAGCTCCATCCCGCTTGTAAATCTATTACATTTCGATATACGGGCTCTGGCCGTCAGCGGCAATTTCCTCCATAGGGGGGCGCCGTTTTATCCCCTGTAGATACAGGAATATTCCGGCGGCAGCTGCGCAGACAGCCAAGCCCAAGATGAGAATGTGCAGGGGAATGGAATTCCCACTGTAGTTCAGGAATGATGGCGCAAATGTTCCCCATAAGTTGAACATCATATGGAATAAGATGGAAAGATAGAGGCTGCCGCCTTTGTAACATACATATCCACAGAAAAGTCCTACGACAAACGCATAAGTGCCTTGAATCATATTTGCATGGAAGAGGCCGAATAGAAAGGCCTGCATAATATTTGCCATTACAAACGGCATTGCCTTAGCTGCATATTTCATGGTGACGCCGCGGAAAATCAACTCTTCGCTTATGGGAGCAATTAAGACGGAATAAATGGCAAGTACCAGGGTCACATCGCCAAACCCTACGCTTTTCATTAATTCCTCATATGTCTGGTACCAACCAGGATTGATTACGGCAAGCAGCATCACCACATAGGTGGATATGTACTGCATACCCAGCATCATCAATGCCAGCCCGCCGACCATCCAGGGATTAATAATGGAAGATATTTTACGGCGCGGCTGCTTTTTGGGGCAGAAACGTTTCCAATACCAGAAGCCGAGCGCTATAGCGGCAATGACCGCATAGACAGCAGAAATGCCTGCAAGAAATTGGCTGTCCATGAGGGAACTCATGACAGGGGCCAGAAGAGAGTTGGTGATACTGGCAGGGTCTGCGCCGCCAACAAAAAGTTCCCGGTTTTTCAATATTTCCAGGAAAATTTTTAAGAACACAGCGGCAAAAGAGACGACCATTTGGATAGCGAAAGCCAGCAGTACTGGGAGCAGACAGAACAAAATGCTGCCGATTTTTTTCATTATTTTCATAACATAAACGTCCTTTCTATGATTATTGTACTATTTTAGCAGTACAAAACAAAAATTGCAACTGTCATCTATCAGAGGTATAATGAAAAAACAGACAGTGATAAGCGATTGCGGTGGCAGCAGAATGGGGAAAGGAAATATATTTATGAAGAAACGAAAGAGCTTGGGGATTAAGATCTTAATGTCATTCACGGTGACTTCTATTATACCAATCATCATCATCAATATGTTTTCCTACTACAATATTTCGAAGATCGTCAACGATAATAATGATGATTTGATGCGTTATAATCTCAATCAGACAAAAACAGCGTTAGATATCACCATGGAATCCTATTTGGATGTGTTATATCAGATTTATGCAGATGATGATGTTGTTAATTTGATTTATAAGATTAACAATCATATGGACACTGCTGTCAGTAAGAGCCAGCTGCGAAGGGTTTTGCGGGGGTATTTTTATGCGAAGAAGCATATCAAGGATATTTCAATTATTACCGCGGACGGAACTTTAATTTTTTATGACGCTATTACAGGCTCAACAACCAGAAGTTCCTGGCTTGCGAACATCGGCATGAGTCAGGAAGAGCTGTATAATGCTTATATTGGTGAAAAAAAGTCTTTTGCCATTCCCACGCAAGCGACGCTCAATGGAGACTATTTTCTCTTTCATCTTGGACATAGGATTGTTGACTTTAACAGGAAGAACGAGGAGCTTGGGATTGTTATCTTAAGTGTAGACGAGGAATTGTTACATGGCATTTGTAATGGCGGACAAGAGAAAATGCCGGTATATAGTTTCATTGTTGACGATGAAGGAAGGCTTGTTTCTTATCAAGAAAAGCAATTGCTGGGCAGTTTCCTCAACCTACAAGGAGAAAACAAGATACAAGGAGAAAACAAGATACAAGGATACGAGGAATTTGCACGGCGGCAAAAGATTTTTGGGGAAAATGATGTGAATGTGGAATGTATTGTTGAGGAGCGGTTTGGGTGGGATATTGTCAGCATATCAGACCAGAATGAGATTTTAGGCAGAATTCACCGGCAGCAGCGACTGGTATTTACAATCCTGGCTGCTGCAATTACATTTCTGGCGGTAATTATTATGTTTTTCACCCGCAGCTTGACCGGTTCCATACGCACTGTTGTAAAAACCATGCAGTCGGCAGGACAGGGGCGTCCTTATCAACGGATACAAATTGACCGTAAAATGCCCAAAGAAGTAGAGGCAATCGCCTGCCAGTACAATACGACGATGGATCAGCTTATGGAATCTGTAGAAAAGGAAAAACAGTTAGACAGGCAGAAAAAGGATGCGGAGATTACGGCGTTGGAGGCACAGATCAATCCGCATTTTCTCTATAACACGCTTGACACCATCAACTGGATTGCTATTGGCAAAAAGGAATTTGAAATTAGCAGGGCAATTTCTGCGTTGGCGGTGATACTGCGCTACGGTATTGACAACAGCAATGGAATTGTGACGGTCCGGGAGGAGTACGAATGGTTAAAACAATATTTATTTTTGCAGCAGACCAGGCTGAAAGACGGCTTTGAGAGCATGATAGAAATCCCGCCGGAGCTTATGGAGATAAAAGTGCACAAGCTGTTAATCCAGCCTTTTGTGGAGAATAGTTTTATTCATGGATTTGAAAATATCAAACGCAAACCGATGCTCAAAATAAGGATGCAGCGGTGGGAACAGAATCGTATACAGATTTTGATTGAGGATAACGGTAAGGGAATGCCCCAGGAAGTGGCCAGCCGTATGAACCAGGGCGTATTTCAGGAATCGGAGGATAAAAACCAAATTGGATTGAAAAATGCAGTGTACCGGATTCGTCTCTACTATGAAGAAAATGCGGATATTCAGGTAGAGAGCCAGGAGAACGCGTATACCAGGATTTACATAACGCTGCCGATTATTTCAGAAGAAGGGAAGGATTAGATATGAGAGTTGTTGTCGTGGAGGATGAAATCAGGATTCGGGAGGGGATTCAGGGGTTGCTGGAAATGATGGGTGCAGACTATGAATTTGCCGGATGTGCGGAGAATGGAATCCTTGGACTGCAACTGATTCAAAAAGAAAAGCCTGATATTGTCATTACCGATATCCGTATGCCGGAAATGAGCGGTCTGGAAATGTTGCAGGAAATGCAGGCGCAGGGCATTTCTGCTAAGATAATTGTATTAAGCGCATATTCGGAATTTGAGTATGCCCGCCAGGCAATGCGGCTGGGGGTGACAGAATATTTACTGAAACCCATTTCCGTAGATGAATTTTCCAAGGCTATGAATCATATGAAGACGCAGATTGAAAAGGAAAAGAGCGTTGAGCCACGGTCATTTGGCACTCTGGAGCAGACTCTGGGAGCGATTGTCTATGGGCAGTTGAAGGTGGATGAAGCGTTGGAACAATTTCTTTATACGCAATATGCCATCCAGGCGCGCCAGAGTATTGTGGAAGTGTGTATTTATTTGGGAAATGCCTATGAAGCCAGAGCGGATAAGGTAAAAAGGGAGTGGGAAAGTTTTCTGGGGTTAGAAAGAGATATAGAATTTTGCGTTGTCAGGGCGGACTATGAGCAGACGCTACTAATTGTAATTTACCGATTTAACGATAGCAGGGAAATAGCGCGCAGGATTCAGCGCCGGCTGCTGCAAGAACCAGGCAGTCTGGCGGCAGGAAGCGTGGGCTTTGTGGAAGCAAAAGAAGTTGGCCTGCTCAAAGAAATGTTTGACACGCTTTATCAGTACATGGATTGGAATCTCACGTTAGGGCGGGATGTGATGATAAATTATCCCAAAATCTGCTGTGTGCAGACAGAAGTATGCGTTTATCCAATTGAATTGGAAAACCGCCTGAAGGCGGAGCTGTGTATGGGAGAGGTGGGACAGGCAAAAAAGACGGCAGGGGAATTTTTTCGTTATTTTTCCAGTGGGAAACTGTATACGCCCAAAGATATCAAAGAGTGTTATATTCGTTTTCTATGGGCAGTTATTAATATTACCAAAGAAATTAACATGTTGGATTATGTAAATTTGAATCAGCAGGAGATTCTTGACAAAATTATGGGAGCGAAAACAGCCCAGGAATTGGAAAAGACAATGGAACATTTGTTGGAACAAATCGGTACGGTGGAAGAACAGGAAGATAACACGGACCACTTAACGGTGAGGCGTATGAAGAGCATGATTCATGAGTTTTACCAATCTGGGATCACCCTCGATGAGATTGCGCAAAGGCTCAACGTTACACCGGAATATCTGAGCATGCAGTTCCACAAAGAGGTGGGAGAGACATATAGCAGTTACCTCAGGAATTACCGCATAAGTAAGGCCAAAGAGCTGCTCGTAGGTACGCAGATGAAGCAGTATGAGATTGCCCGGCAGGTGGGTTATTCAGACAGCAAATACTTTGGCAAGGTGTTCCGTGAATGTACAGGTTATTCTCCGGCAGCATATCGGAAAACGCAAAAGTAGTTTAAAAAATTCGACCTTTTTGAGAAATGTCCTATTTCGTGTTAGGTTTTCTTAGGTTAAACTAAAACTATCAATTCAGAAAAGAGGAATTATGGTCAGTAAGGAATGGAGAAAATGGTTTGCGGCGTTTTTGGCAGTCTTATGTTTTGTTAGCGTTTTGGCTGGATGCAGGCCGGATGCAGGAAAAGAGACAGAACCTGACAGAGAAAGAAAAGATGATGGCAGGCAGGAGATTAGCCTTTGGTATTATTGGGAGACAGAAAGCCACCAGCAGGCAATTGACAAAGTAATCCGTGATTACAATGCGTTTCAGGATGAAATTATTGTGGAGACAAGGTATGTGCCATTTGCAGATTTCAAGAAACAACTGTCGATTGGCGCGTCAGCGGACGAACTGCCGGACATTGCGATTCTTGATTCCGCCGACCATGCGTCTTACGCCTCTATGGGTATTTTCGCAGACTTGACGGGGAAATTTGATACAACGGGTTACTATGCGCAGGCCGTAGAATCCTGTACGTTGGACGAAAAGCTCTACGGCGTGCCTTTTGGCGTCAATTGTCTGGGGCTTTTCTATAATCAGGATTTGCTTGCGGCGGCTGGATGCAAAGCGCCCGCAACTTGGGAGGAACTGAAAGAGACTGCGTTAAAGCTCACCGGGGAAGGTGTGACAGGGCTCGCATTCAGCGCCTTACAGAATGAAGAGGGGACGTTTAATTTCATGCCCTGGATATGGTCGGCGGGGGCGGGAGCTTATGAAATCAATTCTGATGGAGGCATTAAGGCGCTCACGTTGGCAAAAGATTTGACAGAATCCGGCGCAATGAGCAAGGAATGTATCAGCTGGACACAGGGCGATGTGATGAATCAATTTATCTCCGGCAATGTGGCGATGATGATTAATGGTTCCTGGCAGATTCCGACGATGGAGCGGGAAGCCCCCGGCATGAACTGGAAGGTTTCGTTGATTCCCCAAGATAAAGAATATGCCTCTGCGCTTGGAGGTGAAAATTATGCAGTGATTGCAGGCGGAAATGAACAGGCTGCGCTCAAGTTTTTGGAGTACGCAACCGCCAAAGAGCAGCTAAGTTATCTGACCGAAGCTTTCGGGTATCTTTCCGCAGATAAGAAGATGGCGGACAGCGGTTCTAAAGATGAGGTTATGAATATTTTTATGCAGGAGCTTAAGTACGCCAGGGTGAGAGGCCCTCTGGATGAGTGGCCGGAGGTGTCGGACGCCATCTCTCTGGCGTTTAATCAGGTGATGACCGGGGAAAAGGAACCGCAGGAGGCGGCAAAAGCCGCGCAAAACAAGATTGACAAAATTTTAAAAAGCAGCTGGCAGTAAGTGCGGGGCAAATAGATCATCTGTATGCCTTTTATGTTAAGGAGGGAAAGGATATGAGGAAGAAAAAGTTGTTTCATGGGAAGAAAATGCTTGCCGGGCTGCTGGCAGCAGCTATGCTTTTCGGGGGCATGGAGGTTCCGGCAGGGAGTATGGCCCAAGCGGCGGGGCAGTCCGGGCAGGCGCTTACCGTTGACTTGACGGACACGACCGGAGATATTCTCCATGGAGCATCCGGGTTTTTATATGGAATCAGCAGTGAGGAAGTGCCAACCAATAACACGATGGTTCCCTTAAAGCCCAAGGTATTGTGTACCAAGGGTGCGTTAGGGACGGAGCATCCTTATGGGGACGCCCTGGACGTGGCAGAGTCCTTTTTTGAATCCGGCGGGCAACAGGTCATGATGTATAACAGTAATTACTATGGCGTGTTCGGCGTAACGGCAAATCATAAGGAGTACGCGCAAGTTCTTAAAGACACGATTGCGCCGGAAGTAGTAAAATGGAAGAATGCCTGGAAGAAAAACCACGCCCATGACAACCTGAGTGCAATTGACATTGACAAGGCATTAATTTATATTCC
>CAJUTD010000049.1:9934-23739 GCA_910589635.1 uncultured Lachnospiraceae bacterium
GGTTTTAACCAGGCATGGGAAGCTTATTACGACGCTATCAAGGAAGGGGACCCTGCGGCAACCATAGCAGGTCCCAACAGTGCGGCGTATAACACTCAGTTTACCAATGAATACGACAAGACGGTAAATATGAGAAGCCATATCCAATACTGTGCCGACAATGACTGTATGGCGGATATCATCACATGGCACGACTTACAGACTGATAAATTAGAGCGGTTAGACTGGGAGATTAAGGATTTCAAAGATATCTGGAACACTACGGATTGGACACAGTATAAGCAGGACCATCCTGAGAAATTTGAAGGAGGGGCAGGGGTGCCGGAACTCCCCCAGATATGCATTAATGAATATGCGGATTTCCCCGAATGCGGCGTGCCGGGCAGGCTGGTAAACTGGATTGGCAGGCTGGAAGACCAGAAAATTTATGGCTGTCTGCCGTTTTGGCATCAGGCAAACAACTTGAACGACCTGACTGCGGACGCGAACCAGGGAAACGGGGCCTGGTGGCTTTTTAAATGGTATGGCGATATGTCAGGACAAACGGTAAAAGTATCAACCAGCACCAGTTATGAGAAATTATACGGAGTAGCAGCCGTGGATGACGTTAAGAAAATATCCACTACACTCTTGGGAGGCGTGGACGGAAGAGCCGATGTAAAACTTTTACATGTCAACCAGACAGGGGCTTTTAAAAATGCGAAAAAAGTACATGTGAAAGTAGAATCTTCTGCATTTTCCGGTTACCATGGGGCAAAAGAGGGAACCGTCACAATTTTAGAAGGAACCTTTCCTGTCAACGATGACGGAAGCGTCATCCTTACCTTGGACAATATGAAATTTTCTACGGCATATAACGTGACGCTCACAGAAGCGGGAGAGGGTGAAGAAGTATCAGATCCGCTGGTAAGCGCTTATCAGAAAGTCTATGAGGCTGAAGAAGCAGAACTTGGCAGGAATTGCAGTATTAAAGTTACCGGAGATTATAACCCTCAATATTATATTTCCGCGGATTGCCTGGTACATATGCCCCAGGGGGCGGAAATGACCTACAAGTTTGATGTTCCGGTAGACGGCAAGTACCGTCTCGATTTCATCTATGGAAATGCAACCGGAACAGAGCGCAACGATATGGGCAGGCACAGACCGCAAAATATCAATCAGACATTTTCCCTGGATGGTGGGAAGGCCTCGGAGCTTGTAATGGAAAATACCCTTCTCGGCAGTATGACCGGCATCAAGACGCAGTATGCGGATCTTGTGGCAGGCACGCATACCGTAAAGATTAAGACGGTAGGAAACGGCAGCATTACCCACGATTCCCTTACGGTGACTTGGTACGGAGCCAAAGATCAGACTGTGAAAACGGTGAATCAGCGGTATGAAGCGGAACATGCAGATTTTAATATCCTTTTGTCAAATAAAGACACGAAAGTGAGGACGGAGACTGCGCTTGGCGGTTATTCCAGCAACGGATACGTCACCGGTCTGGAGGCGCGTTCCGTAAAACAGGGCGGCGGGATTCGCTGGAATGTAGTTGTGGCAGAGAGTGGCCTGTACAATCTGGCATTCCGTTACCAGTCGGCAGTCAGCGGTAACTTAAATCTCTATATTGGCAATACGGCCACAACCTTAAAGGAACCAGACACCAGGATTGCTTTGAAGAAAACCGGCAACGCCTGGGGGACGTCGGAAGTATCTGTCTATTTGCAGAAGGGCATCAATATTGTGGATGTCGACACGACAAGAGCGGCGGCATTGGACTATATGCAGGTGCGGCAGGTTCCGGCGAGGAACAATAGGCTTCACGAGACAGTGATTGAGGCGGAGGACTGCATTCCTTCTGGTTCTTCCATCAAAACAGCGTCCAGCACAGGCGCGTCTTCGGGCAGATATGTCGTGGGGATGGAAGGCTCCGCAGACGCGGAATCGGATGTCAATAAATATCTGGAAATAAAATACCGCGCACCGTCGGCAGGCATTTATCAGATGCGTATTTTCCAGTCCAACAACGACATTTGCGGAACACACTGGTACAATACAAAAATTATAGATAAATATGCTTCGGTAAAGGTCAACAGCCAGGAAGCGAAACGGTACTTCTTCATCAACACATTTTCGGACGACACGTTTAAGGAAAAGAGCATACCTGTTCAATTGCAGGAAGGAGACAATACCATCCGCATCTATAATGATGACAGTTGGCATGTAAAATGGGGCGGTACCACTGCGTTGCCAGGTGAAAATGATTTGGATAATTTTGCCCCCAATTTTGATAAATTTGTGTTAATGCCCTTTATACCGGAAGACACCATTGTATTGCCGGAGGAATATTCCATTGCGCTTGCGGCAACCGGAGGCGGTTTTGCCACTGCTGACAAAAACAGTGTAAAGCCGGGCGGGGAATATACGGTTACGGCAGTTCCAGACAATGGCAATCAATTGACAAAGGTTCTGGTGAATGGAGAGGATATTACCAAAAAAGCTGTGAAAAACCAGGACAACAGCTTCACGATTAAGGTTACCAATGTGCAGGCGGATATGAAGGTGCAGATTCATTTTGACGGAGCGAGCAAAGAGTATCAGGATAAATATGTGAAAAATGCAGGTTTTGGCACTGGAACAACCGACAAATGGCAGGCCGAAAACGTCACAGTAAGGAAATCCGCTGCCGACAGTTATGAGGGATATTATGCAGTGCTGGGCGCGGGCAGCCGTCTGTCCCAGACGATAAGCCTGCCCCAAGGCAAATATGCGTTATCTGTTTACAGTAAGGGACTTGGCAGTGTCAGCGGAACAGTAGCGTTGAAGGTAGCCGGAGCATCCGTAGATGCCGTGGCTTCACAGGAATACCAGGAAAACAAGCTTGCCTTTTTGATGGCAAGTGATGGGGTGGTTACGATTCAAGCGGATGCGTCGGGGCTTACGGCAGGAAGCGTATTGTTTGATAATTTTGCCGTGGAAGACATTGGCCGAGACGCTTCGCTGGTGTCTAAGAAAAATATTTATCAGGTAGATTGCGGCGATTACAATCCCGATACTTTGGGCAAAGGAGAAAAATTTGGCAAGTACAACCATGTGACGGACCAAGTTTATCAGGAAGATATCCGTACCGGTAAGCGTTGGGGTGTGGTAACCTCGGAGAAAGACCCGGCGATAGCAAACCAGAATTCCCGCGGCGGCGCTGGAGTATACACCAAATATCAGTGGGCGTTGGAGACTTTGTCTGGTGATACGGCAAAGACAGAATCTTTCCGGTATGCGCATGGGCAGGATACCGCAGGAATCAGTCCCAGGTATGTAAAATACCGTTTCCAGGTAGAGCCGGGCAACTATGATGTAACTGTGGGCATGGGCTGTAATTCTTGGGATAACGCCCACAACCCGGACGTTTACGTGGGAGAGAGCGGTAATGCAGGCACAGACACAAAATTAAATGCACAGGCGCTTAACATTCCCAAGGATGGTAACAAAGAAGTGCAGGGTACAGTCACGGTGCAGGGAGAGGATTTGTATGTATATGCACTGTCCCAGGAACCTACGATTCAGATGAATTATATCAATATAGCCAAGGCAAAGTCCGCAGAAGAGGAAGTGACATCTTTGGCAATAACAGCGGCGCCTGAAAAGACCGAATATTTCCAGGGGGAAGATTTGGACACAAGAGGCCTGCTTGTTACCGCAGCCTATAAAGATGGAACTTCTGCGCAGGTGGATTTGGAGGACTGCGTGCTGGAAGGATTTGACAGCACAAAGCTTGGCGAGCAGACGATTACGGTAAATTATACGGAAAATGGCAAGACAGTACAGGCAGACTTTAAGGTAACAGTTCAGAAGAAGCGCGCAGAACAGACGGATAACCCCAACCTGATTTATTTCGTGGACTGCGGGGATTTTGACCCGGAGACAGCATCGGAGGAAGACAGGATTGGCAGGTATCAGAGTACCACAGACCGTATTTATGGAAAAGACCCGCAGACCCAGAAATCTTGGGGCGTGGCAGTTTCAGACGAAGACCCGGCTATCGGTATCCCAAAAGAGGCAGCAGCGGGCAGTGCGGCAGCATATACAACCTACCAGTGGGCCAATGAACGGCTGACGGAAGATGTGGCAAAGACAGCGTCTTTCCGCTACGCACACGGGCAGGATACGGCCAATATTAATCCAAGATATGTGAAATACCGTTTTGAAGCAGAACCAGGCGAATATAAAGTGACTGTGGGCATGGGCAACTCCTGGAATAATGCCGCCAACCCGGATGTGTATGCCGGCGTTGGAAATTATGAGACAGATATGAAACTGAATCAGGCTGCGCTGGATATTCCCCAAAACGGCGTCAGTGAAGCCAAAGGAAAGGTAACAGTGCCAGAGGGGCAGCCCCTGGAGGTTTATGCGCTGTCAGAAGATGCGACTTTGCAGATGAATTACATATATATAGAAAAAGCAGGCATGCAGGCATTGAAGCTGGAGAAACTTATCCTCACGCCTCCCGCGAAAACAGTATACAGCCTGGGAGAGCCATTAGATTTATCCGGTATGTCCGTAAAGGCGGTGTATGACGATGGAACGCAGGTGGAGTTGTTGGAAAAAGATTATACGGTAGAAGGCTTTGACAGCAGGCGTGCAGGCGGGCAGATGGTCACCATCTCCTATACAAACGGCGCGACAGTCACCGCGGATTTCGCCGTCAGCGTGCGTGCAGCAAAACTTAGTGGATTGCAGCTTGTATCTGCGCCCTACAAGACAAAATATCTGCTGAATGAGGCGCAGAAACTAAATACTGACGGGCTGAAACTGAATGCTGTTTACAGCGATGGCAGGAAAGAATCTTTAAGCGTTGCGGAATGTGACATCACAGGGTTTGCAGGCAATAAGCCTGGAAAACAGACCATTACAGTTTCCTATACGGAGGGTAGGACTGCTGTCTCTGTGAAGTTTACAGTTGAGGTCTCGAATTCCACGCAGCCGGCAAAATATAAAGTGACTTACCATGTGAATAAGGGCGCCAAAGTCAGCGGTATGCCTTCCGACAAGAAATCGTATACAGAGGGGCAGAAGGCAACAGTAAAAGGAACGCCTGTGAGCAAGACGAAATTCTTCGCCGGCTGGAACACGAAGGCGAACGGTAAGGGCAAGAGCTATGCAGCCGGCAAACAGATTAGCATCAAAGGGAATGTTCATCTTTACGCACAGTGGAAGAGCGCCTACACGGCTAAAGATAAACTGAAGTATAAAGTGACAGGGAAGAAGGTTGTGTCCTGTTGCGGAACATCCAATAAGAGAGCTTCTGTGATTAAGGTGCCGGCAACGGTAAAATACAACGGCATTACCTACAAGGTGACGTCCGTCAGCGCAAAAGCATTTGCCAATAATAAGAAAATTAAAAAAGTAATCATTGGCAATCATGTAAAGACAATCAAAGCCCATGCATTTGTAAACTGTAAGAATCTGAAAAACATTACGATCGGAACAGGCCTTACAGGGATTGAGAAATATGCGTTCAGCGGCGAGCGCAAAGGCTGTGTGCTTGTAATCAAAAGTAAACGTCTAAAGACCGTGAAGACAGCGATCAACCACAGGACGAAAAATATGAAAGTCAAAGTGCCTGGGAGTAAATTAAAGGCATATAAGAAATTATTTGGCAAGAAGGCGAAGAATATCAAAGTGACAGCAAGATAATATAGTAAAAACCATGAGAGTCCCCAAAGGTCCGCATCACAAAGTGGCGCGGGCCTTTGGCTTCTGTTCACGGATTCAGGCCATGGGTGGATAGTTAAAGTCTTTGATGATAAAAGATTGCTCAGCGAAAAACTTGTTGATTTTTCAGTTTAATTGTTATAGAATACAAAATAGCGTATATTTATACAACTTGATTGAAATTACAGAGATTCCAGAAGGACTAGGAGGACAACATTATGAAAACAGGAAAAAAATTAGCGGCTCTGCTGTTGGCAGGAGCTATGCTGACAGGTGTTATGGGATGCGGGGTTCCCGCGAACACCGTACATGCCCCGGAAGATATGGCCGGTAAGAAAATTGGCGTGCAGCTGGGTACGACAGGCGATACGCTGGTAACCGATGAATTTGAAAAGGACGGCAGCACTACCGTAGAGCGCTACAAAAAAGGCGCGGACGCTGTGCAGTCTCTGAAACAGGGGAAGATTGACTGCGTAGTCATTGACTCTGAGCCCGCAAAGGCGTTTGTGGAACAGAATAATGATTTGAAGATTCTTGACACAGAGTATACGGATGAAGAATACGCGATTGCCATTGCCAAAGATAATTCGGAACTGAAAGAGAAGATTAACGGCGCCCTTGCTGAATTGAAATCAGAAGGCGTATTGGATCAGATCATGGCAAATTATACAGGCGATGATACAATGGGAACCTGCCCTTACGAATCTCCGGCAGACGTGGACGTTTCCAACGGTAAGCTGGTAATGGCGACCAATGCAGCGTTTAAGCCTTATGAATACTATGAGAATAATGAGATTGTAGGCATCGACCCCGAAATTGCGCAGGCAGTAGCGGATAAGCTGGGCATGGAGCTGGAGATCATTGATATGGATTTTGACGCTATCATCAATGCAGTGCAGTCCGGCAAAGCAGACATTGGCGTAGCCGGGATGACGGTCAATGAAGAACGTTTACAGAGTATTGATTTCAGCGATACATATGCCAAAGCGAAACAGGTAATCATTGTTCGTGCAAAATAGGAGGAATAGCTGCTGTGCAGAGTTTTGTAGAACAGTTTACATTAAATTTTATTAACGATAACAGATACCAGTACATACTTCAAGGTTTTGTAAATACTCTGATTATCACGCTGCTGGCCGCGCTTTTAGGCATTGCCCTCGGATTTTTGGTGGCAATTATACGTTCCAGCCATGATAAGACGGGACATATGAAGATTCCCAATTTTATCTGCCAGGTATATCTTACTGTAGTGCGTGGGACACCTACCATGATTCAGCTTTTGATTATTTACTATGTAATTTTCGCATCGGTAAATGTGTCAAAGGTTCTGGCAGCGGTCGTGGCGTTTGGGCTCAATTCCGGCGCCTATGTGGCTGAGATTGTCCGTTCCGGCATTATGTCAGTAGATGAGGGGCAGTCGGAAGCAGGAAGAAGCTTAGGACTGAATTACCGTCAGACCATGCAGTTTATCATTATGCCCCAGGCATTTAAAAACGTGCTTCCCGCGTTGGGAAACGAATTTATCGTATTGTTAAAGGAAACCTCTATCAGCGGTTATATCGGATTGACGGATTTAACGCATGGCGGCGATATCATCCGGGGTATTACGTTCTCACCCTTCATGCCCCTGATTGCAGTTGCGCTGATTTATCTGCTGTTGGTTACCGGGTTATCCTGGTGTGTCAATAAGCTGGAGAGGAGGCTGAGAGTCAGTGAACGGTAAGGTATTGCTGGAAACAAAAGAGCTGCGCAAGGATTTTGGCGGCAATCAGGTGCTTCGCGGCATCAGTACACAAATCTGCCAGGGAGAAGTGGTGGCGATTATCGGCCCTTCTGGCTGCGGAAAGTCGACATTCCTGCGTTCCCTAAACTTGTTGGAGACTCCGACTGGCGGAAGCGTTATTTTTGAGGGCAAAGAGATTACGGCGCCCGGTGTGGATGTCAATAAAATCCGCCAAAAGATTGGTATGGTGTTTCAGCAGTTTAATCTATTTGCCAACTTGAGCATTCAGGAAAATATCACGCTTGCGCCTGTGAAATTAGGTCTGATGAGCAAAGAGGAAGCGGATAAACGTGCGTTGGAGTTATTAGAGCGCGTTGGGCTTCCTGATAAGGCGGGCGCCTATCCGTCTATGCTGTCCGGCGGACAGAAGCAGAGGATTGCCATAGCGCGTTCCCTCGCCATGAACCCGGACGTGATGCTGTTTGACGAGCCAACTTCTGCGTTAGACCCTGAAATGGTAGGCGAAGTACTGGAGCTGATGAAGGAACTGGCAAAGGACGGCATGACGATGGTTGTGGTGACGCATGAGATGGGATTTGCCAGAGAGGTGGCAAGCCGTGTCATGTTCATCAATGAGGGCAAGATATGTGAAGAAAACGAGCCGCAAGAGTTTTTCAGCCATCCTAAGAATCAGCGTCTTCAGGATTTTCTTGCTAAAGTGTTATAGATTTTACCAAAACGTTGGGAGAGGAAACTTCCCAGCGTTTTTTATCTTATAGGAGCTGAAGCGGACTTGTCCGCTTTGTTCTTGCACAATTTTGCGATAAAGGGTAAAATAAAAAGAGCAGTTGATTACGATACGGAACGGAGGAAGCCATGTCATTTACACATCTTCACGTCCATACAGAATACAGTCTTTTGGACGGCTCCAATAAGATAAAAGAGTATGTTTCCAGAGTGAAAGAACTGGGCATGGATGCAGCGGCAATCACAGACCATGGCGTGATGTACGGCGTCATTGATTTTTACCGTGCAGCCAAGGAAGCGGGCGTCAAGCCGATTTTGGGCTGCGAGGTCTATGTTGCGCCTGGTTCCAGGTTTGACCGGGAGAAAGTGGAGGGGGAAGACCGCTACTTCCACTTGATTCTGTTGGCGGAGAATAATACCGGTTACCAGAATTTGATGAAGATTGTTTCCCGTGGTTTTACGGAAGGGTATTACTACCGCCCCAGGGTGGATAGGGAGGTATTGGAAACGTACCGTGAAGGGTTGATCGTGCTCAGCGCCTGTCTCGCCGGAGAGGTGGCGAAGCTTTTACAGCGCGGATTTTATGAGGAGGCAAAGGAGGCGGCGCTTTGGCATGACAGGACATTTGGGCATGGGAACTATTTTCTCGAGCTGCAAGACCATGGGCTGCCGGAGCAGCAATACGTCAATCAGCAACTTTTTCGTTTGAGCCAGGAGACGGGTATTGCGCTTGTCGCTACCAATGACGTTCATTACACGTATGAGACCGACGTGGATTCTCACGATATTCTGCTCTGCATCCAGACAGGGAAAAAGCTGGCGGATGAAAACCGTATGCGTTATGAGGGCGGGCAGTATTATGTCAAGTCGGAAGATGAGATGCGTGCGCTGTTTCCCTATGCGCAGGAGGCTTTGGACAATACGGCCAAGATTGCCGAACGTTGCAATGTGGAGATTGAGTTCGGTGTAACGAAACTGCCGAAGTTTGACGTGCCAAAGGGGTATACGTCCTGGGAGTACTTGAATGAGCTTTGCCATGAGGGCTTAAAGAACCGTTATCCTGCGCATGACGGCATTGTGAAAATTCCGGGCAGGGAAGCGCCTCTGGAATTTGCCGAATTGAAAAGTCAGCTCCAGTATGAGCTTGACATTATTCAGCAGATGGGCTATGTAGATTATTTCCTGATTGTGTGGGATTTCATCCGTTTTGCCAGAGAGAATGGCATAGCTGTAGGACCGGGGCGCGGGAGCGCGGCGGGAAGCCTGGTGTCCTACACGCTGGAAATCACGAACATTGACCCCATCCGCTACAGCTTGATTTTTGAGCGTTTCCTGAACCCGGAGCGTGTGACGATGCCGGATATTGATATTGATTTCTGTGTGGACAGGCGGCAGGAGGTTATTGATTACGTCAGCGATAAGTATGGCAAGGATCGTGTGGTGCAGATTGTCACATTTGGTACGATGGCGGCCAGGGGCGTTATCCGGGATGTGGGCCGGGTTATGGATCTGCCTTATGCTTTTGTGGACAGTATTGCCAAACATATCCCCACGGAACTGGGAATCACGATTGATAAGGCTTTGAAAATGAATCCTGAGTTGAGAAGCCTCTATGAGAGTGATGAGAGCATTAAGAAGCTGATTGATATGTCCAAGCGTTTGGAGGGACTGCCACGGCATACTTCCATGCACGCGGCCGGAGTAGTCATCAGCTCGAAATCAGTCGATGAGTTCGTGCCCCTCTCAAGGGGAAGCGATGGCGCCATCACCACCCAGTTTACGATGACGACGTTAGAAGAGTTGGGACTGCTGAAAATGGATTTCCTGGGGCTTCGGAACCTGACGGTTATCCAACATACCGTAAATCTTATCCATGAAGGGCAGAAAGCAGCTAATCCCGGGATTTCAGAAGAGGAGCTTTTCGATATTGATAAGGTGGATTATGATGACAAAGCGGTGTTAGATTCCCTGGGCACCGGCAAGACGGACGGCGTGTTCCAGTTGGAGAGCGCGGGCATGAAGAATTTCATGAAGGAGCTAAAACCCCAGAGCTTAGAGGACATTATTGCAGGCATTTCTCTTTACCGTCCGGGTCCTATGGATTTTATCCCGGCTTATATCAGGGGCAAGAACAATCCAGATTCCATCACTTACGACTGTCCGCAGTTAGAGCCGATTTTGGAGCCGACTTACGGCTGTATCGTCTATCAGGAACAGGTGATGCAGATTGTCCGAGACCTTGCCGGTTACACGCTTGGCCGAAGCGACCTTGTGCGCCGCGCCATGTCCAAGAAGAAGACTTCCGTCATGCAACAGGAGCGCAAGAATTTTGTCTATGGGAACCAGGAAGAGGGGGTTCCCGGCTGTATGAGCAATGGCATCAGCGAACAGACAGCCAATAAGATTTTTGACGAAATGACAGATTTTGCGAAATATGCATTTAATAAATCACATGCTGCTGCCTACGCAGTGGTTGCATACCAGACAGCATATTTGAAATACTATTACCCAGTGGAGTATATGGCTGCGCTTATGAATTCTGTGATGAACCATAATGCGAAGCTTTCGGAGTATATTTTTACCTGCCGCCAGATGGGTATCCAGGTGCTTCCTCCCAGCGTCAACGAGGGCAGCGGTGAATTTTCTGCATCAGGAAATGAGATTCGCTACGGCATGTCTGCCATTAAGAGTGTCAGTCCCCTTTTTATTGAAAAACTTTGCCAGGAACGCAAAGAGCGTGGGAAATTTAAAAGCCTCCCTGATTTCCTGACCCGGATGGCAGACAGCGAAATTAATCGGCGAATGGTAGAAAATCTCATCAAAGCGGGAGCGTTAGATAATATGGGCGCGACCAGGAAACAGTGCATGATGGCGTATGCGGGGATTATGGATGGCATTGCCCAGGATAAGAAAAATACCATGGCGGGACAAATGACCTTATTTGACCTGGCGGGTGAGGAGGCTAAGGCGGATTTTGAGGTGAAGCTGCCGGATGTCGGCGAGTATGCCAAAGAAATGTATCTGGGATTTGAGAAAGAAGTGCTCGGCGTCTATATCAGTGGCCATCCCCTGGAAGAATATGAAGAGAAATGGCGAAAGAATATTACCAGGGTTACCACGGATTTTATGCTGGAAGAGGAGAGCGGGCAGACGCGCGTTGCAGATGGCGAGATTGCTATGGTAGGCGGTATGATTGTGGACAAAACGATTAAATATACCAAGAATAACCAGACAATGGCATTTATCACGCTGGAAGATTTGGTGGGTACATTGGAAATCATCATTTTCCCCAAAAGTTATGAGGCCAACAACCGTATGCTGAATATAGACGAGAAGGTATTTGTGCGCGGGCGTGCAGCGACTGAGGACGAGAAGAATGCCAAGTTAATCTGCGAGCGCATGTATTCTTTTGACGATACCAAGAAGGAAGCATGGCTGCAATTTGCTACAAAGGAGGAGTATGAAAAGCGGGAAAAGGAGCTGTTTGAGATTCTCAACAGCAGCGACGGTAACGACAGTGTAGTCGTCTACATTTCCAGCGGGAAACAGATGAAACGGCTTCCACCCAGCAGGAGCATTGCGGCTGTGCCGGAGACAATTAACAGATTGACAAAATTTCTGGGTGAAAATAATGTAAAAGTTGTAGAAAAGAATATTGAAAATCTTGCCAAAAGAGATTAAAATAGAATAAATTGGATGTAATGGAATTTAACATAGATACAGGAGGAATTTGTTATGGCAAAAGAAATAGAGACAATTGCAGTATTGACCAGCGGTGGCGACGCGCCAGGAATGAATGCTGCAATCCGCGCAGTCGTGCGGCAGGCGCTTTCACGCGGCAAGAAAGTAAAGGGCATTAAACGAGGCTATGCAGGGCTGCTTCAGGAAGAGATTATAGATCTGGAAGCAAGAAGCGTATCAGATATTATTCAGCGGGGCGGTACAATTTTAGCAACTGCCAGGTGCAAAGAATTTACGACCCCGGAAGGACAGCAGTTAGGAGCAGAGATTTGCCGCAAACATGGCATTGACGGCGTTGTAGTCATTGGCGGCGACGGTTCTTTTAAAGGGGCGCAGAAGCTGGCGTCTCTGGGAATCAATACGATCGGTATTCCCGGAACGATTGATTTGGATATTGCATGTACCGAGTATACCATTGGATTTGACACGGCAGTTAATACGGCCATGGATGCCATTGACAAGGTGCGCGATACTTCCACTTCCCATGAGAGATGTTCCATTATTGAGGTTATGGGAAGAGGCGCAGGGTTTATCGCACTGTGGTGCGGTATTGCGAATGGCGCAGAGGATATCCTGCTGCCAGAGAAGTATGACTATGATGAGCAGAAACTTGTGAATAACATTATCAATAACCGTAAGCGCGGTAAGAAACATCATATTATCATCAATGCGGAGGGCATCGGCCATTCTACAAGCATGGCGAAGCGTATCGAGGCGGCTACCGGGGTGGAGACGCGCGCTACAATATTAGGGCACATGCAGCGTGGTGGGAGCCCGACCTGTAAGGACCGCGTCTATGCATCTACCATGGGAGCGTTTGCTGCCGATTTGCTGTGCGACGGCAAGTCAAACCGCGTGGTTGGTTACCGTCATGGAGAATTTGTTGATTTTGACATTGACGAGGCGCTTTCTATGGAAAAGGCAATTTCGGAGTATCAGTTTAATATCTGTGAAAGCCTCAGCAAGTAAGGAGACGCAGACAGATGATTACAAGTTCCTCCAATTCCAGGATGAAATATGTCATACAGTTAAATAAAAAAGCAAGAACCCGCCGTCAAGAGCGGGTTTTTGTGGTGGAGGGAATAAAAATGTGCCTCGAAGCTCCCAGAGAACAGATACAGGAAATGTATGTATCAGAGAGTTTTCTTGCGGACCACTGTAATCAGGAACGGTTGGAGGGGTTTTATTATGAGGTTGTATCGGACAGTGTATTCAGCAAAATCAGCGATACCAAGACGCCCCAGGGTATCCTCTGCCTTGTGCAGATGCCGCGATATACCTTGGAGGATTTGCTGGGAGTGAGCGTCGGACATTGGCAGACAGACTTGCTTCCAGAGAAAGCAGATTCCTATGGACAAGAGGCCGAGAAGTGTGCTCCGCACCTGCTGATTTTGGAGAATATTCAAGACCCTGGGAATTTGGGTACAATGTTGCGTGCCGGGGAGGGTGCGGGCGTTACCGGCGTTATCATGGATGGGACGACGGTGGATATTTTTAATCCCAAGACGATCCGTTCTACGATGGGGTCTTTGTTCCGTGTACCCTTTTATGTTACGGACAACCTTTCGCAGACGGTCAGCATTCTCAAAGAGAGCGGCGTTATCTTGTATGCTGCGTGTCTGGATGGGGTTCAGTTGTACGATGAACCTGATTATACGATGCCCTGCGGCTTTATGATTGGCAATGAGGCAAATGGCTTGCGGGCAGAAACGGCGGCGCTTGCGGATGTCCGTATCAGAATTCCCATGCAGGGGAAAGTGGAATCTCTAAATGCAGCGGTGGCTTCCGCTTTATTGATGTATGAAGCCAGCCGCCAGCGAAGGTAAGCTGCTAGTACAACGAATATTAAGTAACTGATATCTTCACTTGTCTAATTGTTCATCTACTGCGTCAGAAA
>CAJUTD010000050.1:0-19767 GCA_910589635.1 uncultured Lachnospiraceae bacterium
AATCAAATGCCAAAAGGACCTGCTGCTGTAGCAGCAGAGTCAAATTGCATAAGATTGCATCTGGAAAACAGTGTTTTCCAAGTGCAATCTGTATGCAATGTTCACCTGTCACATTTTGTGACAGGCGCTTTTGGCAAAAGATAATAGAGACAAATATGAAAATTGATTTCCGTGAATCGCAAAGTTTGCCTATTGACAAAAATCCAATTTCTGCATAAACTAACACGAATAGGAATGTCAATATGGCAAGTCCGTGTTGTTTAGAAGGGAAGCGTTCAAAAATGGGATTGTTTCGGCAGATAAAAGAAGAATATGAGGTGATCAGGGAGAGAGACCCTGCAATCAAGTCTCCAATGGAAGTATTGCTATATCCTAGTTTCCGGGTAATGCTCAGTTACCGCAAGGCGCATAAGAAATATCTCAAAGGCCACTATTTCTGGGCGCGCAAGATTTCACAGAAAGCTGCGCGGAAAACAGGCATAGAGATTCATCCGGGGGCAGTAATCGGCAAAGGTTTTTTTATCGACCATGGAAGTGGCGTGATTATCGGAGAGACGACTATCATTGGAGACAATGTGACGCTTTATCAGGGAGTTACCTTGGGTGGAACCGGCAAGGAGAGTGGCAAGCGGCATCCGACGCTCTGCGATAATGTGATGGTGAGCGCGGGAGCGAAGGTCATCGGTTCTTTTACCGTTGGTGAGAATAGCAAGATAGGGGCTGGAAGTGTGGTCTTAGAGGAAGTCCCGCCGAATTGTACGGTGGTAGGCGTGCCGGGGAGAATAGTCAAGCGAGATAATATCAAGGTGCCCAGAAGCGATATGGACCAGGTGCATCTGCCCGACCCGGTCATGGAAGATATTACGGTATTGCAGCATGAAAATTCGGCATTATGCAATAAGATAATAGATTTAGAGAAAGAAATCAAAGAGCTGCGCTGTAAAGATTAAGTGCCAGAGCTCATAACGCGCTGACTACTAAGTTCAAACTGCACTGACGTTTGTTTTCACTAAGGGCGTCGGCATGTATCACACGTAAGACGCCAGAGCATACCCTGCCGTCTAAGTGCTCATAACGAGGAGGAAAATTATGAAAGTATACAATACACTGAGTAGGAAAAAAGAAGAATTTGTGCCGTTGGAGGAAGGGAAAGTTAGGATGTATGTCTGTGGCCCTACCGTGTACAATCTGATTCATATCGGAAACGCCCGTCCCATGATGGTTTTTGATACGGTGCGCCGGTATATGGAATATAAAGGCTATGAGGTAAATTATGTATCAAACTTCACGGATGTGGATGACAAAATCATTAAGAAAGCCGTGGAAGAGGGCGTTTCCGCGCAGGAAATTTCCCAGCGTTATATTGAAGAGTGCAAGAAAGATATGGCGGACATGAATGTGAAACCTGCTACGGTACATCCGTTGGCGACGCAGGAAATTGACGGCATGTTAGAAATGATTTCTACGTTGATTGAGAAAGGATTTGCCTACGCGGTAGCGGATGGGACGGTTTATTTCCGTACAAGAAAGTTTGAGGAATACGGCAAGCTGTCTCACAAGAATCTTGATGATTTGCAGGCAGGTCACCGCGATATTAAGGTGACTGGGGATGACAAGGAAGATTCTCTTGATTTCGTGTTGTGGAAGCCCAAAAAAGAAGGGGAGCCGTATTGGGAATCCCCCTGGTGCAAAGGCAGGCCGGGCTGGCATATTGAGTGTTCTGTCATGGCCAAAAAATATCTGGGCGAGGAGATTGATATCCATGCGGGCGGAGAGGATTTGATTTTCCCGCACCATGAGAATGAGATTGCCCAGAGCGAAGCCTGCAACGGCAAAATATTTGCCAAATACTGGATTCACAATGGATTTTTAAATATTGATAATAAAAAAATGTCTAAGTCCGAGGGAAATTTCTTTACCGTGCGCGAAATCAAGGAAAAATATGATTTGCAAGTGCTGCGCTTTTTTATGCTTAGTGCACACTACAGGAGTCCTCTCAATTTCAGCGCAGACTTGATGGAAGCAGCGAAAAACGGTTTGGAGCGTATTTTGAATGCAGCGGAAAATCTGCGTCATTTGCAGGAAAATGCAGCGGCGCAGTCTATGACGGAAGCAGAAACGGAACTTTGGCAGGGCAGCGATGTTTTTGTGGAGAAATTTGAGAAATCTATGGAGGATGATTTCAATACGGCGGATGCGATTTCGTCAGTTTTTGAGCTTGTGAAATACTGCAATACGAATGTGGGCGAGGCAAGTTCGGGCGAATTAGCAGGGAAGCTGTACCAGAGGATGGAGGGACTTTGCGACGTCTTAGGAATTATTCTTGCCAAAGAGCAGGAAATGCTGGACGAAGAGATTGAAAATCTGATTGCGGAGCGTCAGACAGCGAGAAAAGAGAAGAATTTCGCCCGCGCAGATGAGATTCGCGCAATTTTGTCAGAAAAAGGTATTATCTTAGAAGACACCAGAGAAGGAGTAAAATGGAAAAGGGCATAAATTCTTACATTTTAGAGAAATTTGGTATTGAGCCCAAAGATGTCCGCAGCTATTCACCGCTGACATTGGCTTATATTGGGGACGGTGTATATGATCTGATTATCCGTTCAATGGTAGTGGGGAAAGGGAATGCCCGCGTCAATGAGATGAATCGCCGTACCAGCGAGATTGTCAAGGCACATGCCCAATCCCAACTGATTGGCAGGCTTATGCCGGAATTGACGGAAGAGGAACTTGCGGTATACAAGCGCGGCAGGAATGCCAAGTCTGCCACTGTAGCGAAGAATGCCACGGTGGTGGACTACCGCAGGGCGACTGGGTTAGAGGCTTTGATTGGCTACCTGTATCTGCAAGACCGGACAGAACGGATGATGGAGCTGATTCTAATGGGGCTTGATGAAAGCGGGAAAGGAGAAGAGGATGCGCTACGAGGAGTTGACGATTGAGGGAAGGAATGCAGTTTTGGAGGCGTTCCGTTCCGGGAAAACGATAGACAGGCTGTTTGTGTTAAAGGGGTGCCAGGATGGCCCTGTGAGGACAATCATCCGGGAGGCAAAAAAGCATGACACGATTCTCAGTTATGTGGAGCGGGAGCGGCTGGACCAGCTCTCCGAGACCAAAAAGCATCAGGGTGTGATTGCTTATGCAGCAGCCTACGAGTATGCTCAGGTGGAGGAAATGCTCAAGGCAGCGGAAGAAAAAGATGAAGCGCCGTTTTTAATCCTGCTTGACAATATTGAGGACCCGCATAATTTGGGCGCTATCATCCGTACAGCGAATGTTGCCGGCGCGCATGGCGTGATCATTCCCAAGCGCAGGGCAGTGGGATTGACGGCGACAGTGGCGAAAGCCTCGGCAGGTGCGTTGAATTACACCCCGGTGGCGAAGGTGACAAATTTCACCCAGACAATCAAAGAACTGAAAGAGCGCGGCATCTGGTTTGTCTGTGCAGACATGGACGGCGCTCCTATGTATGAGTTGGACTTGAAAGGACCTATCGGTTTGGTGATCGGCAGCGAAGGAGAGGGCGTTGGCAAGCTGGTAAAAGAGAACTGTGATTTTAATGCAGCCATCCCCATGGCGGGGAACATTGATTCCTTAAACGCTTCCGTAGCGGCGGGCGTGCTGGCCTACGAGATTGTGAGACAGAGAATGCAGTGAGGGGAAAAACGTGCAAAAAGACAACGATTACAGGAACCAGACGGATGAAGCGCTAATTGGGGAGCTGCGCAGTGGCAGGGAGGAAATCACTGATTATATCATGGAGAAATATAAGAACTTGGTGCGCAAGCGGGCTAATGCCATGTTTCTGATTGGCGGGGACACGGATGATCTGATTCAGGAGGGGATGATTGGATTGTTCAAGGCAATCCGGGATTTCAAGGTGGACAAGGATGCTTCTTTTTACCATTTTGCAGATCTGTGCATTACCAGGCAGATTTACCATGCGGTGGAGGCTTCCCAGAGGAAGAAGCATCTGCCCCTGAATTCCTATATTTCGCTGAATGCCCAGATGGGGCAGGAAGGAGAGGCTACCTTTTTGGATGTGTTGGAATCTTTTGAGAATGCCAACCCGGAACAGCTTGTCATTGAGCGGGAGGATTCGCGGGCCATCAAAGAAAAACTCAGAAATGATCTCAGCCGGTTTGAACGGCAGGTTGTGCAGCTCTATCTCCAAGGCCTGAGTTACCGCCAGATTGCGCAGCAGTTGGGGAAGGAGCCCAAAGCAATCGACAATGCCTTACAGCGCATCCGTGGGAAGATTAAAATGTAAAGAAATGGTTGACAAACCTGGTTTAGCTGGGTATAATATATCAAGTGTGGATAGGAGACTGTAATGAAGATAGAGTTAGCAGATATTATTTCCAGTGAGGATAAGGAAGTATCGAAGCAGGCAGCAATTGAATTGACGGCTTTTGATTCTAAGCTGGGGCAGTTTCCCATTGTAAAGAGCACGCCTTTTGTACTGACGTTTACCAATGAGAATAATAAGCGCCTGCTTATCCGTGGGGAAACGGAGGTTACAATCGCAATTCCGTGCGACCGCTGTCTGGAAGAGGTGGACAGGGTATTTCTCCTAAAGATTGAGAAGGAATTTGACCTTACTGCAAGCGATGGGGAGCAGAGCATGGAAGAATCAAATTTTATGGCAGGAACGAATCTGGATGTAGATCAACTTATTTTTGGAGAGATTTTGGTGAGTTGGCCCATGAAGGTTCTGTGCAGAGAGGATTGCAAAGGCATCTGTAAGCGGTGCGGCGCCAATCTGAATCTGGCAGAATGTCAGTGCCGGAAAACAGAGCTGGATCCAAGAATGGCAGCAATCCAGGATATTTTTAACCAATTTAAGGAGGTGTGATCATGTCTATCTGTCCGAAAAATAAATCTTCCAAGTCGAGAAGAGACAAGAGAAGGGCAAACTGGAAGATGTCTGTCCCGAACTTAGTGAAGTGCAGCAAATGTGGGGAGCTTATGATGCCTCATAGAGTTTGCAAGAGCTGCGGAAGCTATAACAAAAAAGAGATTATCCCTCAGGATTAATCAGCAAGGCCTCTCCAAATTGGAGGGGTTTTTTGTATTACAAATAAGTACTTGAAAAATCATGCGCACATTAATTGTAAGAAAGGAAAAACAGATGCGACTATTTAATTACGATGGCGGAGTCATGAGATCCATCTCCAAATTCACAGACTGTATCACGTTAAGCCTGCTGTTTCTTGTGAGCTGTCTTCCTGTTTTTACGATAGGGACGGCGATGACAGCGATGTACCATACGGCGAATAAGGTCTTACGCCATGACAGAGGGTATGTGTTCCGGGATTATATAGAATCCTTCCGGGAGAATTTTAAACAGACAACGCCGGTATGGTTCATTGCGCTTGCCTTGGGAATACTTTTGGGAGCAGACGGTGCAATTATTGGCTTTTACGCACGCAAGGGGAGTATACCTGCTGAGTTGGGAATTGTGTTTCTTGTTGGCGCAGTGTTGTGGTTTGTCTGGATTTCTTATCTCTTTCCTTATATGGCGCGTTTTGAGAATACGAGAAAACAGTCCATGAAAAATGCCATTCTTTTTGCAATGGTACATTTTCCAATGACAGTTCTGATGCTTGCGTTAGCGGTAGGAATAGGGTTTTTAATGTATATGTTTCCCTTCTTGGTCATCATGCTTCCGGCAATCTACAGTTGGGTTCAAAGTTTTATACTGGAATGGGTTTTCCGCAAATATATGACGGAGGATGAGCGCAGGCTGGAAGATGAGAGGAACCGCAAGGCGTTTGACGAATAGTCGTCTGTTATTCTGTTCTGGAACGCCATTTCAGAGGAGTTTCAGTTTCCCCATTTTGTATTTTTCTAGTACCAAAAGGTTTCCAGCACAAAGTGATGGAAACACTTTGCACAGAAAAGCATTCTAGAAAGCTAGCTTTCTAGACGCTTTTTGTGCAAGATGTCTATGCTGCCGAGGGCAGCAAGACCTTTTGGTACTAGAATATCGACTGTTATAAAAATGGGGAACCTCAAACAGAGGAGTTGTTGACTTCTCTGATTACTTATAGTATATTCTTAGGGAGGCATTAGCAAAATAAGGAAAACGCCTTGCAAGCCGCAGGCAGACAAGCCTTTTCTTATACTATGCCATAAGGAGGAAGTTTCATGGAGGAAATGATAAGAGTAGCAGTAGACGCTATGGGCGGCGATCATGCCCCGGCGGAAATTGTAAAAGGGGCAATTGATGCTGTTACGCTGCGCCAGGATATCAAGGTATACTTGATTGGCAGGCAGGAAGTTGTAGACAAAGAATTAAAAGCGCTTTCCTATCAGGGTACCCAGATTGAGGTTGTCCATGCCCCGGAGGTGATTGAGACTGCGGAGCCGCCAGTGCTGGCAATCCGCAAGAAGAAGCAGTCATCTATTGTAGTTGGCATGAATATGGTGAAGGATCAGAAAGCAGATGCATTTGTGTCCGCAGGAAGTTCCGGGGCCATATTGGTGGGAGGACAGATTATTGTTGGCAGGATAAAGGGCGTAGAGCGTCCGCCGTTGGCGCCGCTGATTCCTACTCAGAAGGGTGTTTCTCTGCTTGTCGACTGCGGAGCAAATGTCGATGCCAGGTCTTCACATTTGGTGCAGTTTGCCAAGATGGGCTCCATCTATATGGAAAACGTGCTGGGTATTGATAATCCCAGGGTTGCCATTGTCAATATTGGCGCCGAGGAGGAAAAGGGGAATGCGCTGGTCAAAGAGACGTTTCCACTTTTAAAAAGTTGTCCTGATATTAACTTTGTGGGCAGCATCGAGGCGCGTGATATTCCGCATGGCGATGCGGATGTTATAGTCTGCGAAGCGTTTGTGGGAAATGTAATCCTCAAGCTGTATGAGGGTGTAGGCGCAACATTAATCAGTATGGTTAAGGAAGGTATGATGGCAACTCTGCGGAGCAAAATGGGGGCGCTTCTGGTGAAGCCGGCGTTGAAGAAAACGCTGAAATCGTTTGACGCCAGCGAATATGGCGGCGCGCCGCTTCTTGGGCTTAAAGGTCTTGTAGTCAAGACGCACGGAAGTTCTAAGGCAAAGGAGGTAACTAATTCCATCATTCAGTGTGTTACTTTCAAAGAGCAAGAAATCAATGAGAAAATCAAAAGGAATATTGGAGGAAGTCATGGAATTTGAAAAGATTAAGAAAATCATTTCTGAAGTATTGAATGTCGATGTAGAGGAAATCACAATGGAGACTACGTTCGTAGATGATCTGGGAGCAGATTCTCTGGATATTTTTCAGATTATCATGGGGCTGGAAGAAGAGTTCGATATTGAGATTGCCAATGAGGAAGCAGAGAAGATTGTGACCGTAGGAGATGCGGTGGAACAGATTAAGGAAGCTATCAATTAGTGGCGGCATATGTTTTGATAAGAAATTAGGGTGCCTGGAAGAAATTGCCAAAATTTCTCCCGGGCTATCCTTGTCATATAAGAAACCTGGTTTCCTAATGTATTCGGCGATTGAAAGGAAAGTTTATGAATTTACAGAGAGAATTTGAAGAGAGGATTGGCTATCAATTTCAAGATAAGAAGTTGCTCGCGCAGGCATTGACCCACAGTTCTTATGCCAACGAATGCCATATGGGCAGATTGTCTGACAATGAAAGGCTGGAATTTTTGGGCGACGCTGTGTTAGAGCTCGTTTCCAGTGAATTTCTTTTTGAGAGTTTTCCAGGAGAGACGGAGGGCGAGATGACAAGGCTTCGCGCCAGTATGGTATGCGAGCAAACACTGTCATTCTGTACGAGGGAGATTGATCTCGGCAGATATCTGCGGCTGGGCAAGGGTGAAGAGCAGACAGGCGGCAGGAAACGCGCTTCTGTTTTATCGGATGCTCTGGAGGCCGTGATTGGGGCAATTTATCTGGACGGTGGTTTTGCTAATGCAAAAGAGTTTATTTTGAAGTACATTTTAAATGACCTTGAACATAAGAAGCTCTTTTTTGATAGCAAGACTATCTTACAGGAGGTTGTGCAGGGGAATTTCAGCGAGGAACTGCATTATCGGATGCTGCGCGAGGAAGGTCCCGACCACAACAAACGGTTTGTAATGGAAGCGATGATTGGCAATACCGCCTATGGACAGGGAGAAGGAAGGACGAAAAAGGCTGCGGAGCAGGAAGCTGCTTATCAGACGTTGCTGCGCTTAAAGCAACAAGGGCTTTAAGTACAACGAATATTAAATAATTGATATATTTCATTTTCGTTGTACTAAATTGATGGAGGAAATACATGTATTTAAAGAGTATAGAAGTTCATGGGTTCAAGTCTTTTGCCAATAAAATTCTCTTTGAATTCCACAATGGGATTACCGGGATTGTCGGTCCGAACGGAAGCGGAAAGAGTAACGTGGCGGATGCTGTGCGCTGGGTACTGGGTGAACAGCGTGTGAAACAGCTGCGCGGTGCAAGTATGCAGGATGTTATTTTCTCGGGCACGGAGAACCGCAAAGCGCTCAGTTACGCTTATGTGGCAATTACGCTTGACAACAGCGACAGGCAGTTGAATGTTGATTTCAATGAGGTTACGGTGGCGCGCAGGGTCTACCGTTCCGGTGAGAGCGAATATCTCATTAACGGCACGACATGCCGTCTGAAAGACGTAAATGAGTTATTCTACGATACAGGAATCGGTAAAGAGGGATATTCCATCATTGGACAGGGACAAATTGAACGAATCCTCAGCGGAAAGCCGGAAGAGCGCAGGGAACTTTTTGACGAGGCGGCAGGTATTGTCAAGTTCAAACGGAGGAAGGCAACGGCGCAGAAGAAGCTCGAGGATGAGAGACAAAATCTTCTGCGCGTCAATGATATTCTTGCCGAGTTGGAGAAACAGGTAGGGCCGCTCGAGAGGCAGGCGGAGAAAGCGAAAACATATCTCAAAAAGAAGGAAGAATTAAAGGCTTACGATGTAAATATGTTCCTCATGGATATGAAGCGGATAGAGCAGCAATTGAAAGAGCTTGCGGGAAAGATTGAGATTGCGGACGGAGATCTGAAAGAAACGAACACGTCTTACGGCAATATCAAGGCAGAATATGAGCAGATGGAACGCGATATGGAGCAGGCGGACGCGCACCTTGCGTCTCTCAGGGATGAGTTGGGCAATACCACTGTCCTTAAGGGAAAACTGGAAGGGCAGATTAATGTCCTGCGGGAACAGATTCATGCCGCCGAACAGAGTGAAGAGCATTTTAAGGCGCGCCAGCAGGAAATTGATGGCGACATGGCACAGCGCAGGGAGCAAAAAGCGGGATTTCTCAGGGAGATGGCGCAGTTTAAACAGCAGCTTGGTTCTGTAGAAGAACAGAAAATCCAGGTTATGGCGCAGTATCAGGAAATCCAAGAAGAGATTGCCCGTTGCAGCCGGGGGATTGAGAACGGCAAAAATGAGATGATTGAACTTCTCAACAACAAGGCTTCCACTAAGGCAAGGCAGCAGCGTTATGACACGATGCAAGAGCAGGTCAATATTCGCAGGGCTGAATTGAGCAAGCGTTTGTTGGAGCAAAAAAGCGAGGAAGAAGACCTCCGATCCATGGTGGAGGAATGTGAGAAGAGGTATGAAGAGGCAAAGGAGCATTATCTGGGCCTGTTGAGGCAGGAACAGGAACTTGAGCAAAAAAATCGGCAATGGCAGGAGAAGCAGGCGCAGACGAACCGGGAACTGGAACAGGATACGGCGCGTTACCATAGGGAAAAATCCAGGCTGGAATCCCTGATAAATATTGCCGAAAGGTATGACGGCTATGGCAACGCTATCCGCCGCGTGATGGAGAAAAGGGATGATATTCCAGGACTTCTCGGGGTTGTGGCTGATTTAATTCAGGTCGATAAAAAATATGAAATTGCCATCGAGACGGCGTTGGGAGGCAGCATTCAGAATATCGTCACAGAAGACGAGCAGACTGCCAAGAAAATGATCGAGCACCTCAAAAAGAACCGTTATGGGCGTGCAACGTTCTTGCCGCTGACCAGTGTGGGCAAAAAGGCTCCGCAGGTGAACCAGGCAGCTTTAAAAGAGCCGGGAGTGATAGGAATTGGCAGCGAGTTAATCCATGCGGACAGCCGATATGAAGGACTAAAATCTTATTTATTGGGCAGGACGTATGTGGTAGATACGATTGAACATGCGATTCAGCTTGCGCGCAAATACCAGTACAGCCTGAGAATTGTGACGCTGGAAGGAGAATCTCTCAATCCGGGCGGTTCCATGTCGGGAGGAGCTTTTAAGAATACCAGCAATCTTCTGGGCAGAAAGCGCGAGATTGAGGATCTGCAGAGGCAGACGAAAGAGCTTGAAGACGCCGCTGTACAACACAAGAACCGTTTAGAGGAAATTCAGACGGCGCGCGAGCTGTTGAAGGAAGATTTACTTCAGGTGCGGGAAGACCTCAAAGAATCAATGCTCAGGCAGAACACTGAGAAAATGAATTTGGAGCGTGCCAGGGAACAGAAAGAAGCAAATTCCAGCCAATATACAGATTTACAGACAGAGAGTCGACAGATTGAATACCAGCTTGGAGAAATCACAGAAAACCGCGGTATGATTCAGGAAGAAATTCAGGCGGCAGACCGGCGGGAAAAGGAGATTGAAGAAGAAAACCGTAATTTACGCGAAATTTTGGACAGGCAGAATCAACTTGCCGAAGAGAGCCAGAAGGCAGTTTCCGGGGTACAGCTAGAGGAAGCTAATCTCTTGCAGAAGGTGAAATTTTTACAGGAGAATATATCCCGAATTGAAGGGGAATTGGAGAAATTGCAGGCCGACCTTGAAGCGGCAAAGCAGGAGAAAGACGATTCGCAGGCTGACATTGAGAAGAAGAAGCAGGATATCGCGAGCATTCTTGAGACGATCGCGGCTTCCGATGCGGCGCATGATGAATTGGAAAAGAAGATTCAAGAAGGGCAGAGACAGCGCGAGGAGATGTCACAGTCTTACCGGGGATTCTTCCAGAAGCAGGAGGAATTGTCTAAGCGTATGAACGATTTGGACAAAGAATTATACCGCCTGAACAGCCAGAAAGAAAAATTGCAGGAATCAGCGGAGAGCCAGAGTAATTACATGTGGGAAGAGTACGAACTGACCTTTCACAATGCGATGGAGCTGCGCAGTGATGAATATGACAATCTCGCTGAATTAAAGAAGTTGATTGCGCAGATGAAAGAGGAAATCCGCAAGCTGGGCGATGTCAATGTCAACGCCATTGAGGATTATAAGAGTTTGTCTGAGCGGTATGTGTTCCTAAAGACGCAGCATGACGATCTGGTGGAGGCAGAAAACACATTACTTGGCATTATTGAAGAACTGGATGCAGGTATGCGTAAACAGTTTTTGGAGAAATTTGCAGAGATTCAGACAGAATTTAACAAAGTATTTAAGGAATTGTTTGGCGGAGGAAAGGGAACGCTGGAACTTGTGGAGGATGAAGATATCCTCGAATGTGGAATCCGCATCAGCGCTCAGCCGCCTGGTAAGAAGTTACAGAATATGATGCAGATGTCCGGCGGTGAGAAAGCGCTGACAGCGATTTCCCTGCTGTTTGCGATTCAGAATTTAAAACCTTCGCCGTTCTGCTTGTTAGACGAGATTGAGGCGGCGTTGGACGACTCAAATGTTGGACGGTTCGCAAATTATTTACATAAATTGACAAAGAATACCCAGTTTATCGTGATTACGCACAGGAGGGGAACGATGGCAGCGGCAGACCGCCTTTATGGAATCACTATGCAGGAAAAAGGTGTGTCTACGCTGGTGTCTGTAAATTTAATTGAGGAGGCGCTGGATGCGTAGAGAAGAGTATTTGGCGTTGTAGAAGGATTAATTATAAAGAAAGGGATGATAACGATGGCAGAGGAAAAGAAAGGTTTTTTCAGGCGTCTTGTGCAGGGATTGTCCAAGACGAGGGATAACATTGTTTCCGGGATTGATTCTATTTTCAGCGGATTTTCCAGTATAGACGACGATTTCTATGAGGAGATCGAGGAGATACTGATAATGGGGGATTTGGGTGTCCATGCCACAACGGAGATTATCGAAAATCTCAGGGAAAAGGTCAAGAAGGAGCATATCAAGGAACCTGGGCAGTGCAAGGAACTGCTGATTGCCAGCATTAAAGAGCAGATGGATGTGGGCGAGACGGCATACCGCTTTGAACAGGAGAAGTCGGTAGTGCTTGTAATTGGCGTCAATGGCGTGGGCAAGACTACATCTGTAGGTAAACTGGCAGGTAAATTAAAAGATCAAGGAAAAAAGGTCGTTATCGCGGCGGCAGATACGTTTCGCGCGGCCGCCGGAGAGCAACTCGCCGAGTGGGCCAATCGCGCCGGGGTTGAAATGATTGGCGGGCAGGAGGGCGCAGACCCTGCGTCTGTCGTATATGACGCAGTGGCGGCAGCCAAGGCGCGGAATGCAGACGTATTGCTCTGCGATACGGCCGGACGTCTTCACAATAAGAAGAACCTGATGGAAGAGTTAAAGAAAATCCATCGCATTCTCGAAAAAGAATTTCCTGACTCATTTCGGGAAACCTTAGTTGTGCTTGACGGGACGACAGGACAGAATGCGCTTGCACAGGCCAGGCAGTTTTCAGAAGTTGCCGATATCACAGGCATTGTCCTCACGAAAATGGACGGAACCGCCAAGGGCGGCATTGCAGTCGCTATCCAGTCGGAGCTGGGTATTCCGGTGAAATATATCGGCGTAGGCGAGACAATAGACGATTTACAGAAATTTGATGCAGAGCAATTTGTGAATGCGCTCTTTACGCGGGATGGAGAGAATGAACAGGAAAGTTAGAAGGGCAATTTTCACGGAAGCAGACAGGAGGATTTAAAATGCTGACACTGGATAAATTTGAAGAGGCGAGCAGGATCGTACAGGAGGTAACGCAGGAAACTAAGCTTGTATACAGCGATTTCCTCAGTGAACAGACAGGGAATAAGGTCTACTTAAAACCTGAGAACATGCAGTTCACTGGGGCCTATAAGGTGCGCGGCGCATATTATAAGATTAGCACGCTCACAGAGGAAGAGCGCCAGAAAGGACTGATTACTGCGTCCGCAGGGAACCATGCGCAGGGCGTTGCTTACGCGGCAAAATGCTTTGGCGTAAAAGCAACTATTGTAATGCCAACCACGACGCCGTTGATTAAGGTCAACCGCACGAAGAGTTATGGCGCGGACGTCGTGTTATATGGGGATGTCTATGATGAGGCTTGCAATAAGGCTTATGAGCTTGCCGAGGAGCATGGTTACACATTTATCCATCCGTTTGACGATCTTGCCGTTGCTACCGGGCAAGGGACAATTGCCATGGAAATTTTTAAGGAGCTGCCGCTGGTGGAATATATCCTGGTTCCTATCGGAGGGGGCGGGCTTGCTACCGGCGTGTCCACGCTTGCCAAGCTTTTGAACCCTAAGATTAAAGTAATTGGCGTGGAGCCGGCAGGAGCTAACTGTATGCAGGCTTCCATTGAGGCAGGGAAAATTGTTACGCTTCCAGGCGTCAGCACGATTGCCGACGGCACGGCGGTTAAGACCCCGGGTGAAAACATCTTCCCCTATGTGAAAGAAAATCTGGATGAAATCATCACTGTGGAAGACGACGAATTGATTGTAGCATTTTTAGATATGGTGGAGAATCATAAGATGGTCGTGGAGAATTCCGGTCTTTTGACTGTTGCGGCGCTGCGTCATTTGAATGTGGAGGGGAAACGTGTGGTTTCCATCTTGAGCGGCGGCAACATGGACGTGATTACCATGTCCTCCGTGGTGCAGCAGGGGCTGATTTTCCGAGACCGGATATTTACGGTATCGGTACTTCTGCCGGACAAGCCGGGAGAGCTGAGCAAGGTTGCGGAAACCATGGCAAGGGAGCAGGGGAATGTTATCAAACTGGAACACAACCAGTTTGTCACCACAAACCGCAATGCAGCCGTGGAGCTTCGGATAACCTTGGAAGCCTTTGGTACGGAGCATAAACAGCAAATTATGCGCGCGTTGGAGGAAGGAGGGTATAAGCCCAAGCTGGTGAGGACAAACTTATAGGAGGAGATTTGCGTAAGGAGAAAATAATGGAGAGATTAAAAAGAATTATATGTATTGTTTGTATTTTTGTTTTGAGCGGTGTGTCGGGCATGGAGACGTATGCCAGTTATCCGGTTTCCGGTGCGAAGGTAGCGAATGTTTCGGCAGAAGAACAAATGGTAATGGATGTCGTAACGGCGGATCAAGGCGCGTTCATTGACACACAGTCGGCGGATGCCACGCGTGTGCTGTTGGTGGGAAATAGTTTTACGAAGACGAAAGTATCATCCAACGTCACCTATTCCGTGGAACAGCCGTTAAAAGATCTGGCAGAGGCAGAGGGTCGCAACCTTAAAGTCAAAACATTGGCGCATGGACTGGCCCGGCTGAAGTATTATGCGGGGATGGATGAACAACATATTTCTTATTACAAACAGTTTATGAAACTTTTGGTGAATCGCAAATGGGATTATATTATTTTTCAGGAGCGGACCGCAGAGCCTATCCAATATTTTGAATCTTCCACAGTGCCGGCAATCCAACGGCTGCAAGAGCTGGTGAAAGTATTTCAGCCGCAGGCAAAAACGTTGTTGTATATGAACGCAGGGTATAGCAATGGCGTGCCAATCAAGGTCAATGGCAAGAAAAAGCTGCTGACAACGGAGGAAATGGAATTGTATCTCGCCGCAGCATTTCAAGAACTGGAAAACAGGCTGGGAATTGAGGCAGTTATGGTAGGAATGCATTCTCATCGTGTCAATAAGCTATATCCAGACATTTGTATGGTAAGGGATGATGACAAACATCCAGAATATGCGGGGTATTATTTGGCGGCATGTAGTTTCTACTATCGGATTTTCAGAACGCTGCCTTATCCGTGGGAGACTTCACTAACTGGAAGCAATTTGTCCGAGCAGGAAATTTCTGCAATATATCACCTTCCGGTAGACGCCCTCGCGCTGAACAAGAAAAGCGTTGTGTTGAAGAAGGGGAAAACACAAAAGCTGAAAGCTATAATATCCAGCCGTTTACCGGATTCTTACGAAATCACATATAAGAGTTTTGATGAAAGCGTGGCTTCGGTAAACCCGAGAACCGGGCTTATTAAAGCCAAAAAAGAGGGGCAGACAATTATTTATGCGGAGAGCCGGGATGGGTTGCAAGCATTCTGCAATGTTACAGTGAAAATGCCCCTGTCTTTTTCCAGGTCTTATTATATGGCTGGCGAGGGAGATAGGCTCTGGGTGAAGCCTCTGACGAATCTGGGTAATCTCAAGTGGCTTAGCGGCAGGAAGAAGGTTGCAACTGTAAATGAGGCTACCGGGCTTGTAAAAGCAAAGGCTCCCGGTAAGACGGTAATCAAAGTCTTTAACAAAGATAAACCTTCCGAAAAGGCATCTTATACGCTCTATGTGGCATGCGGCGTGCCGAAGAATGTGAAGGCCAGCCCAAGCAAAAGCAAAACGCAGGGGTCGTCTTATGCAGATATCAAGATTTCCTGGAATTCCGTTCAAGGGGCGGCAAGTTATGAAATTTATCGTTCAGCCAAGAAAAATGGCAAATATCAGCGTATCGGAACCACGAAAAAGTTGTCCTTTGTCGATAAAACGGCGGCGGCGAAGAAAAATTATTACTACAAGGTTGCGGCAAAAAACAAGTATGAGTATTGTGACAGTCCTCTCAGCAAGCGGGTAAAAGCGAGACGGAAACGCCTGAAATAAATTGTAGTTGGAATTTATGCAGAGATAGTGTATAATAATATTACTCTGGCAGAGATTCAGCGGAACCGGAAGAAAAGAGCCATATATTTGGCAGAGGATGCAGAGGTAGAACTTGTGGTTAAACGAATTTTCATGAGGACCAGATCCCTACAAAAAGGAATGAAAATTGACCAGGCGATTGTTGACCGTAGAGGAAGGATTCTGATTGCCCGGGGAGCGATTATGGATGAATATCTGATTGACTCCCTGCTGAAGCTCGGAATTAATGGCGTGTACATACGGGAAGGCGAGGAAGACCCGGAGGAAGAGAACATATCGCTGATGGCGAAGAGCGTCATTGAGAAGACCAGAGTGGAGGACCGCTCGAAAGTCAAGCTGACGGAGAGCGTGAAGAAGCGTGTAGCGGAGGGGATTCAGTATTTGTATAATAATACGGACACACAGGATTTCTCAGATGCCACGAACAAGATTACGGATGAATTGATGCGTGCCATTTCTGACAATGAGGCGATTGCAGTTGACATCAGTACGTTGAAGATCAGTGATGAATACACGTTTAAGCACAGCGTAGACGTTGCCACTATGGCAATGATCGTGGCAAAGCAACATGGGCTGAATGACAAGGAAGTGTACGAGATTGGCATTGCCGGGCTGTTGCATGACCTGGGTAAGTCCAAGATACCGAATGAAGTCCTCAATAAGCCCGGAAGGCTCAACGACGAAGAATTTGCAATTATGAAGCAGCATTCCGTGTATGGCTATGAGATTTTGAAAGAGAAGGAGAATTATTCTCCATCCGTGCTGCTCGGCGTGTTACAGCACCATGAGAAGATGAACGGTATGGGTTATCCTATGGGCGTTTCGTCGGAGAAGATGCATTTGTTTGCCAAAATTTTGTCGGTTGTGGATATTTATGACGCGCTTGTGACAGAACGCTCCTATAAGAAAGCATTTTCCCAGAGGGACGCGGTGGAGATGATTATGTCCATGACCCAGGAACTTGACCTGAATGTTATGAAAAGTTTCCTTGAGAGCATGATTTTATATCCGGTCGACACGATTGTCCAGCTCAGCAACGGCGAGAAGGCTAAAGTCGTGCAGAATAATCCCGGCTATATCCTGCGTCCCAAGGTGGTAGGCATTGAGACAGGTAAGATATACGACCTGGGAAAAGATATGAGGTGTAATAACATTATTATTATGTAATAGCAGAGGTTTAAGAGAAAAGACTAAGTTCATTGAAGTAATTTAAATTTTACATTATAAAGACTGCTATATGCTCTAAATGACTTCTTAATCACGAGATTTTCTCATGGTTAGTGAAGGAAATTTAGAGCATATTTCATGTAAGGAGGGAGCGCTTGTCAAGCGAGGCACATTTATATGCCGTTTGTTTTGACTATGCACATAGGTTGGTGTTTTGGAAATAGACTCCCCAAACAGTAAATATACTGTCGAACAACTAAAGCAAATGAAAGCGTCTCACGAGGACTGGGTTGCAAAACAACTGAATGCTGCTTCCTGTGCTGAATTTGTTCTCAAAACCCTCCCACAGCATCCTTGATAGCCGCGAAACTCTCCTTGCTGATAACATGCTCAATCCGGCAGGCGTCCTCCACAGCAATTTTCTCATCTACGCCCAGGCTTATCAGCCAGGAAGAGAGAAAATTGTGTCTTTCGTAAATCATATCAGCAATCTCTCTGCCTGTTTCCGTTAAAGTAATATATCCCTTGTCCGATACGACAATATGGCCGGTCTCGCGCAGATGTTTCATGGCTACACTGACGCTTGGCTTCTTGAAGCCAAGTTCTGTGGCAACGTCTATGGAGCGGACGACCGGAAGTTTTTGACTTAAGATTAAAATAGTTTCCAGATAATTTTCAGCAGATTCTGTGTTTTTCATATGGATTTCCTCTTTGTGATAAAATTGATAGATTTTATATAATATTCTGTCACCAGTAAACACTCCATCATTTGGTATCTTTCGTATTAGTATACTGAAAAAATGCCTGGATTGCAAATAGTTTTGCCGGATTATATGAGAGAAAGCATTATCCCCAAAATATGGAAAAATTTGAAAAAGGTTATTGACAACTAATTAAAATTAGCATATACTAACTCCTGAAAAGACAGAGTAGAAGCCAAGAGAAAGGAGATGGTTGTGATGCCGTTGACGATGGCGCGTACAGGGGAAGCAAATGTGATTAAAAAAGTTGGAGGAAAAGAGGAAACCAGGAGGTTTCTGGAAAACCTTGGTTTTGTAACCGGGGGAAATGTAACGGTTATATCTGAAATTGGCGGCAACATGATTGTCAATGTCAAAGAGTCAAGAGTTGCCATCAACAGAGATATGGCAAATAAAATTATGATTTAAAGAGAGGAAAGCATCATGAAAACATTAAGGCAAATTCCCTGTGGGAATACAGTGAGGGTCACAAAACTGCATGGGGAAGGTCCGGTGAAACGGCGGATTATGGATATGGGGATTACAAAAGGGGTAGACGTTTCTGTGAGGAAGGTTGCGCCCTTGGGAGACCCGGTAGAAGTAACTGTCCGCGGATATGAGCTGTCGCTCAGAAAAGCGGACGCAGAAATGATTGAGGTGCAATAGTTCTGGTATCAAACATTAAGTTGAAAAAAGAGAGCACTGGGTAATTTTTTTTAGCCATAGGTTAGGAACAACTAATAAAAGTAAGTAATGACAAACACGAGAAAGGGTGAAAATTTAGAAATGTCGGTAAAAATAGCATTGGCGGGAAATCCCAACAGCGGGAAGACAACATTATTTAATGCGCTCACCGGTTCCAACCAGTTTGTGGGAAACTGGCCGGGCGTTACGGTGGAGAAAAAGGAAGGAAAGTTAAAGGGGCACAAGGACGTTACGATTATGGATTTGCCGGGGATATATTCTCTGTCACCGTACACGCTTGAGGAAGTAGTGGCGAGAAATTATTTAATCGGGGAGCGCCCAGACGTTATTTTAAATATTGTAGATGGAACGAATATTGAGCGTAACTTGTATCTCTCTACACAGTTGATGGAGCTGGGGATTCCGGTTGTCATGGCTGTGAATATGATGGATATTGTGGCGAAGAATGGAGATAAGATACATATTGGAAAGCTGAGCGAGAAACTAGGTTGTCCGGCTGTAGAAATTTCCGCATTGAAAGGCACAGGGGTAAAGGAAGCAGCAGAAAAAGCCATAGAGCTTGCGCGCAGGCCCAATGCTGTTTGGGCGGTGCATGAATTTGCCCCCGAGGTGGAGAACGTGCTGGGATTGATCGAGGATAAGCTTGGATCAGATGTGCCGCAGGAACAGAGGCGTTTCTTTGCTGTGAAGCTGTTGGAAAAGGACGGCAAGATTGCAGCCCAGATGAAGCATGCGCCGGATGTATCGGCGGAAATTAAGGCTATCGAAAAGGAGATGGACGACGATACCGAAAGTATTATCACCAATGAGCGCTACGTCTATATTTCCTCTATCATTAAGGAATGTTATACAAGGCAGCACAAAGGGGAATTCAGCATATCCGATAAGATTGACAAAATTGTGACGAACCGCATCCTTGCCCTGCCAATTTTTGCAGTTGTGATGGCGATTGTCTATTATGTCTCGGTCAGCACGGTGGGAGGCTGGGCGACAGACTGGGTCAATGACGGCGTGTTCAGTGACGGATGGAATCTGTTTGGCATCGAGAGCCTTCATGTCCCGGCGATACCGGAGCTTTTTACCAGTGGTCTGGAGGCGATTGGCTGTGCAGGCTGGCTGCAAGGGCTGGTGGTAGACGGTATCGTTGCCGGTGTAGGCGCAGTACTGGGTTTCGTGCCGCAGATGCTGGTGCTGTTTCTCTTTCTGGCATTTTTGGAAAGCTGCGGCTATATGGCGAGGGTGGCCTTTATCATGGACCGTGTGTTCCGTAAATTCGGGCTCTCCGGTAAATCCTTTATTCCTATGTTGATTGGCACAGGATGCGGCGTGCCGG
>CAJUTD010000050.1:19777-23695 GCA_910589635.1 uncultured Lachnospiraceae bacterium
CGAGGACGATTGAAAATGACAGGGACCGCAAGATGACGATTATGACGACCACGTTTATTCCCTGCGGTGCAAAGCTGCCAATTATTGCCTTGATTGCCGGAGCATTTTTCGGCAATGCCTGGTGGGTTTCCTGGAGCGCGTTTTTTGTGGGGATTGCGGCGGTTATCTGTTCCGGTATCATTTTAAAGAAGACGCGCATGTTTGCCGGGGAGCCGGCGCCGTTCGTGATGGAGCTGCCAAGTTACCATATGCCTACCGTGGGAAATATACTCAGGAGCATGTGGGAGCGCGGCTGGTCTTTTATCAAGAAAGCCGGTACGGTGATTCTCCTGTCCACAATTTTTATATGGTTTACGACTTACTTTGGATGGGTGGACGGTCAGTTCCGTATGCTGGAAGAGATGGAGATTGACCACAGTATTCTGGCATCTATCGGCAACGTATTTGCCTGGATATTTACTCCGCTCGGCTGGGGAGACTGGAAATCAGCGGTGGCTGCAATCACAGGCCTGGTGGCAAAGGAAAATGTAGTTGGAACGTTTGGCATTCTATTTGGGTTTGCCGAAGTGGCAGAAGATGGAACCGAAATCTGGGGGACTCTGGCTGGACATATGAGTGCAGTGGCAGCATATTCTTTCCTGGTATTCAATCTGCTTTGCGCCCCCTGTTTTGCGGCGATGGGAGCTATCAAGCGTGAGATGAACAATAACAAATGGTTCTGGTTTGCAATTGGTTATCAGTGTGGCCTTGCCTATATCGTGTCACTGTGCATTTACCAGATTGGAACTTGGATTACGGCAGGTATTTTCGGAATTGGAACGATAGTGGCAATCCTTTTAGTAGTTGGATTTCTATATCTGCTGCTGCGTCCCTGTAAGGTGGGAGATGCGTTTCGTGTGAAAAGGTTAGCAGGCGCAAAATAATTTGATAAAATTTGAACGTCGGGGATATACGGATTGGGGACTGTCGCACAAAGCAATCTATAAAGTTTTCATTCGTTCAAAAGGTTTCCATTGCAAAGCAATGGAAACAACATGCACAAAAATTATCTTGGGAAGCTAGCTTCCCAGAGTGATTTTTGTGCATTCTGTCTTTGCCGCATAAGCGGCAAGACCTTTTGAACGAAATAATATATTAGTGCGACAGTCCCATTCTGTCTTTGCCGCATAAGAGGCAAGACCTTTTGGTACTAAAATATGGGTTGTTGGTAAAAATGGGGAAACTCAAAAATGATTATTGTCTTGTATTATTCTTTTCTATATTATAAAATCTAAATTAGATGAAACTATATTGGCATCTGAAATTAAGAAGGAAGGGAGAAGCGTATGAGACAGAGAAAACAGTTTTTCAAGCGTCTATTGGCAGGCGCAATGACCGGCGTGATGCTGGCAGGCACAGTAGGAACGCAGCTTCCGGCGTCAGTTGCAGACGCAGCGCCGGCAAGCCAGGCAGTCGGGGAAGTTTCTGTGAATCCCCAGGTTCATTACCAGACATTGAAAGGATGGGGAACTTCTATGTGCTGGTGGGGCAATGTGATTGGCTCCTGGGGAGATAAGGATTTTAACAACAATGGCAGGCCCGACCGTGAAGAGATTGCCGAACTGGCATTTTCACCGGAATACTTGAACCTCAATATCGTACGTTATAATGTGGGCGGCGGCGACAAAGAGGATTCCTCCATCAAGCGTGTGGAGGGGCTTGTGCCAGGTTGGACCAAGGATATGACAGGGAAAGCGGATGGAACGGGGACATTCAATGCGGCCGATTTCTATGCTAAGAAGACGGAGGAGATGAGCGATGCCGGACAGCTATGGATGCTGGAACAGGCAAACAAATGGCGTAAAGACACGGCCGCTGAGAATGGAACGGAAAATGATATTATAAATGAGGTATTTTCCAATTCTCCACCTTACTATATGACGAAATCGGGAAGCTCTACCGGGGGCGTGAATGCCGCGTCCAATTTGAAAGAAGATTGTTATGATGATTTTGCGCTCTATATGGCAAGGGCAGCCAAATGGATTGAAAATGATTTGAGCACAAAGTTTGGCTCCCATGTGAACTATATTGAGCCCATGAATGAGCCCGACACCAATTACTGGAGCAATGGCAGCGCCAAACAGGAGGGCTGTGTATTTAAGCCGGGCGCTGAGCAGTCCAAGATGTTGCTGGCAATGCAGAAGGCGTTAAATGCACAGGAATTTAACGGCGGCCTTAATCATGTTGCGCTGACAGGAACGGACGAGACGGACTTAGCCAGATCCATTTCTTCGTTTCAGAGCCTGACAGCGGAGGCTAAGAATAGTATTACAACCATCGGCGCCCATACTTACAGCGGCAGTGACAGTGAGCGCAATACGCTGCGTAAATTGTCGGCATCCTATGATAAGGAATTGTGGATGTCAGAGATTACCAAGGGCAATTATGATACCCACAGCCATGATTCCATGTTGGGCACGAATGCCAAAAGCCAGAGCGAGGGAATTATGGCAGATTTGAAATATATGCAGCCCTCGGCCTGGGTAGCCTGGCTGGTGGCGGACAGTGAATATGAATGTTTGCAAAGAGATGAGAGCTGGGGACTGATTCATTGTGTGTTTGAATCAGACGGACCGGTGCCGGATTACCATACAAACCTTGTCAACAGCAATGGAAGCAAGAAGAAAAATGTTCCGGATGAAGGCTACTGGCAGGTAACCAAGCAGCTCTACACGATGATGCAGTATAGCAAATACTTAAAGGCCGGTTACACGATGATAGATATCGGCGACAGCAATATGTGCGCGGCTATTTCCCCGAATGGAAAACAGCTCGTTATTGTGGCGCAGAATTTCTCAAAAGCACGCAATACAAGCGTCGATTTGTCATCGTTTCAAACGATTGGCGATGTCAAACTGTATCGTACTTCCGATACGGAGGACTGCAAAGAGATAACAGGCGTTAGCGTTGCCAATCATGTTTTAGACATTGCGCTTCCTGCAAACTCTGTATCAACGTTTGTCATCCAAGCGCAGACGAATGCGGATAATTACAAACAGATGATTGAGGCGGATGTAGAGACGCCGTCTGCTGATGGCCTTGAGGTATCAGATGTCAATAAATTCAGCTATACCGGAACGTGGAGCGGGCAGACAACGACTGATATGGGTGCGGAGGCAGTTTTTAAGTTCCAGGGAAAGCGTGCAGCGCTCTATGCAGCGAAGGGTCCTAAGAGCACAATTGTCAATGTGTCTGTGGATGGTGGGGCGCCGAAGAAGGTCAGCTTGTATGATAAGAATGAGATACCGGAGGCTTTGATTTGCGATACCGGCGATCTGGCTGAAGGAGTACATACGATCAAGGTGAGCGTTGACGCTTCGGTAACTGCCGATAACGGAAAAATGAAGGGAACGTCATTGACGTTGAGCCATGCAGAACTTATACACGGAAGCGTGTCTTTGGCGAGTAATGCAGTAATCCGTAAGGTGGAAGCCGACGACGGGGCTTTGTGGATTACCTTTGACAAATCTGGAAGCGGTGTCTATACCGTCAGATATGGGACGTCTGAGGGCAATCTGGATCAGTCAATCATTGTAGGTAAGACTACTGCTAAGATTCCAGGGCTTACGAATGGGCAGACGTATTATATCCAGGTAGAGGACAGCGAAGGCAATGTGTCCAACATTGTCACCGGAAGTCCCAAAATCCCGGAGGGAAGCCTGCTTTACTCCGCGGATGTGGGAACTTCCAAACCAGATGCAATCTCGGAAGACAATAAGGTAGGAATTTATAACAGCGTATTAGAACAACAGTATGGGAAGGACCCCAAGACAGACAAGATGTGGGGTTATATAGAGGGCGAAAAAGGCACAGATACGGAAACGAAAGCATATTGGGAAGATGATAATCGTCTGATGAGCGTCCGTGAGTGTAAGGCGG
>CAJUTD010000051.1:0-9959 GCA_910589635.1 uncultured Lachnospiraceae bacterium
TTCCCTTCCTCATCATAAAGAATTCCTTTTCCCTCCGGCTCACCTTTTGCTAAGGCGCCCACATACTTTTCCTGTCCGTTAGCAAAATACAAGGTCCCCGTCCCTTCGTATAAACCATTTTTAAACTCCCCTTTATAAACCGGATTCCCCTCCTCATCATAGAGTATTCCCTGGCCGTCATACTCGTTTAGCAGGAATGTGCCTTTATAACAGAGCACATCCGAATTTTCATAATAAAGCTCACCCTCACCTGAGTATGCTTCCATTTCAAAATTGCCTTCGTACAGAAGAAATCCCTCATATGTATAGAGCTGTCCCTTGCCATTGATGCGCCCCTCTTCCATAGCGCCCTTGAACAACACGGTTCCGCCCTTCTCAGACAATAACTCCACCTTCCCGCTGTAGCCGACCATCTCAGGGGAATTTACCACCATCGTCTTGACGAAGAAATTTGAAATCAGGATAGGGTGCAGCAGTTTCAGATAGAGGATCGGCAGGATAACCGCTGCAATCAGGACAATATAGACCATCCTTTTGAGCACATAATACCGCCCAAAAGAGAAATAATCATGGATTGTCCGCTCTTTTTTATTCTTTTTCTTGCCGATACCTTTGCGCACATCGCTCAGCACTTTTGAGGCAAAAGAGTCCGGGCTTAACATCCTCTTTCCTTTGCGGATAACAACCTGAACTGGCGCCATCAAGATATGGGACAACCGCCTTGCAGTACGCCCAATCAATCCACCCTGCATACATCAACCCTCCTGTCCGTTTATCTCCAAGGTCCCAATGCGGTTAAAGGTGACCCCCTTATCCGACAATACAGGATTCGGCAGCGTCAGCAAAAGGTAAATGGCCGCCGAGGCTATCAGTGCCACTGCCAGCACTGTCCTGACTGTTGGAAATAGTTTCTTCATCCCCTCCCATGCACGCCACCAGATACGCCCCGGTTTAATTTCCTGCTGCTCGCTCTTTGCCAGCACTGTCTCATAAATATTGTCATACGCCACATAACAGTCCCACAGATAGGCAAAACGCCCTTCCTCCATATCCCTGGCATATTTCATGAGCTCACGAGAACTTTTCTGTTCCAATTCCCTGGCAAACAGTTCATGTACCAGCCCTGTCATACGGTTCATACAGTCCTTCTCCTGCACTTTCCAGTAATAGTCCACTTCCGTAAAATAGTAGTTGAATCGTATGCCAAGGTCATCGTCTACCACAATATTATCTTTACGCAATACTTCATATAGAAAACACTCCGGCATATTCAGCAGAAAAATCTGCGCATAAATATTTTTCATCAACAGCAGGCGTTCCTGTAAATGGTAATTTCCTCTATCCATTGCCTGTTGCAACGATTTGCCGTCCGCGTGTCGAAAGACAATATAATATCTGCCGTCCGCATTAAAACTGTCATGGAGATCTTTAAATGTGCAGCTGGTATTATTCTTCGTAGTTACCGGCACCAGTTTCCTTGCCAGCTCCATATCATTGACACAGGCAACCGTATACCTTGCGCTCTCCCGCTTTGTCGCGTCGCACGCGGCATACAACTCAATATTGCCGGAACCCATCGTCTTAATTTTTGAAATCAGCTCGTATTGCTTATCCTGAAACTTAATTACCATCTATCTCACTCTCTCTCGCGTACAACTACAAACGTTGACGCCTGTACCTTGGGAAACGCTGTGCTGGAAACCGTTATATGGAAGATGCCCGGCGTCTGAGGCGCCGTGTATTTCCCATTCTTATTGATTGTTCCCCCATTGCTGTCCTTGACTTTCCATTTCAAGCGTTCATCTGTAAATCCTTCCAATACTGCGGTAAATACTACGCTCTCGCCCACAAACACGTTGGGATTGTCCGGCTGAATGAAAATATGTTTCTTTTTCGCCGACAGCGGCTTGCGTATTTCATTGCGCAAAGCCGTCCAGTGCACGCGTACACGCTTGGCATTGCCATTTTTGACAATCCGCATACCAATTTCAAACGTCCCCTCGGCCGGTTCAAGCTTTGCTCCCAGAGAGGCCGTAAACCCGCTCGGGCTCTGAAACAGCGAGGCGTCGCCAAACATTATCTGGGAGTCTTTTGCAAACCCACTTTCCACTTCATAGCTGAGTTCTATCGTAACCGGCCCAAACCCCAGCCCATGTACAATCTCGTCGGAATAGAGAATTTCCCCTGCACGCATCTGCCCGACCTCAAAGACAACCTCGCCATAGGCGGCTCTAAGCGGTTTTTCCCCCTCCTCGCCCTGCTTGCCGGCAGCGCCTGACATTACGGACTGTTTCAGCCGCTTCACATCATCTGCAAGCCTGCCAATCATTGCTGATGAAAGCTCCGTGTGCATAATTTTCTGTCCAAAAGGCAGCGGCTCAATATGTTCGATCAAGCAGACCCCTCCGGCGCGGACAACCTGGATTTTTGCCAGATAAATGCCCTGTTGAAATGTATTGCCCATAATATAATCCATCGCCGTCTTATAATATTGTTCCTGCAATGCCTCATAGCCATCGAGACCGCTGATAGCCGCCCGGCTGACACAGCCCCCGGCGTCCCGGTACTCCCTGCCGCCTATCTGTATGCGGAAACTGTCTTTCACCAGAGAAGCCTCCGCCTGTACATCCGGCACCCCGGCAGCCTTTATGGGAATTTCCAGTTGGTATCTTTCTTGCATCTCCTGCTGGTGGAATGAGACATGCGCCCTGCTCCCCTCACCGCTTGTCAGAAACGACAAGTCCAGCTCGTATTCAAAAGAGACATCCTTCTGGCCCGCACATTCAATTTCCACCCGCAGAACTGCTTCCTTTCCCTGCTCTAAAAATCTTGGCAACACCTGGCTGATTTGAATGCCATGCCCACGATACACCGTATTCCGCTCCTCATAGAGCCGGGAAGGCGTAAAAATTTCCCGCTCCGGTTCCTCCCTTGTGACAAACAAACGGTAGCCCTCTTTATACTTATTGTATTCACTGCTGTTTTTTCCTGCTGTGCCTGCAACATTATGCATCAGCTCCGCAGCCTCTTCACGGTATTCCAGGCACAAGTAATAGTAATCTGCGTCCTGTTCGCCGCCATATCCCTCAAGCTCTGTTATCTTGCGCACTGCCGGTTCATCGAGCACAATCTCGCGCCCTGCAAAATCCAATGCCAGTCCGCGCTCCACGGAGATACTCTCATCGTCTACTTCCACAACCCCGAGCCCGCAGACCACGCCGGAGCCAAAAAGGAAACGGTTTATCGTCCTGCGCTTATCATTAAAATATTTCTGCTCTGTCTCAAAATCTTCTACAGACAACAGCTTCCCATAAAAATACCGGTTTCTTTCAAATGGAAAGCTTTTTAAATTTTTCATATTTCTTTTTCCTCCTTTGACTGAGTGTCCGTCATGCCAACCATGGACGGAATTGCGGCTACCCCGTTTAGATTTGCGCGCTCATAAGATACTAATACACTGTTTATTCCCGCATACACATTCTGCCCCAGATAGATACCCGGCCGCAAAATAATAAGATGCATACGGATGTGTGCGGGTTTCATGTCTTCTATCATCTTCTTGAGCGCGTGCTGCTCCCGCAGCGAGGGCGCCGCCTGTTCCCGTACAAACACGCTCACTTCATAGGGGCCGTACGCATAAGACTGAACAAGTACCCGGTACGCCGCATCGTTCCCCCTGTAATGCTCAATATCCCCATATTCCAAGAAAAAGGGACGTTCCCCGGTAAATGTGCCAATCATATGCTCCATATATTCCCGGGTGCCACGGATTAAATTCTTTCTGACAATCCCCGAAAGCAAAATCCGCAACTTCTCCTCCTGCCATAGATGCGCATTTGAAATTCCCACCCATTTTGCCATCCAATGTAAAAATTCCGGCTCGGCGGCAATCGGGTCAAGCTGTTTTGCGGAATCTACAATTTTTTCTTCAAAATCCTCGTAAACCGCCTCAAATAAGCCCAGAAACCTTCCCAAGAAATCCTCCCTGCCGCCGCTTTGATAGATTGCCGGAAGATACGACAGGAAACTTCGGCTCGCCGCGTATATTTTCATATGGCGGATCTGAGGAAGAAATCCTGCTTGGCAAAAAAGCTGTACCTCCAGCCACAAATACCTCCCCACGCCGTGATACAGCATAATATCCCGGGGATTTTGAACGATATGTACAAGATACGGCTCCATAGCCTTGCGTTTTTTCTCCAGGGGGATTTTTACATCCCGTATTAATTCTTCCCACAGATAAATTCTGCCATCTAAGGTTATGTGCGCATCATCGCTGCAATAAAAGTAAAACTTAATAGAATCGTCCCCATAACCTTCACTTTGAATGACGGCGCGCTGCCATTGGTTGCCCTCCGTGCCGCTGTCCAAAAGACGTGAGAGATAGACGCCGCTCTCCCTCCCTTCCTCCAGGGCAATGCCGCCATCCGTAATGCGGACTCCTTCCAGATACCCGGATGCGTAATCTTTCTTTTTATTAAACACAATGTATTTTATCTGTTCCACATCATCGCCTCTTTTATCTATTGTTGCCAAAATACTTAACGCCAAAGGTTATATCATATCAGCCTCTCTTGCCGTAAAAATGCGGAAATCCAATTCTTTGAGGTACGGCAGCCCATTCGGCGGAAGCTGCACGTCTCCGTTCGCCAAATGGCGGAATCCTCTGCCTGTGGCCTCGACCATCAGGGACTTCGCCTGCCGTACGCAGGGCAGGATATCTATAATCCCATAGATTGCACCGGCGGAAACCGGCTTGCCAATCTCCCAGGATTTCTCATCCAGATAATCGCGCACCGCCTCTTCAATTCGCTCCTCCGCATCCGTAAAATGTGGCCGTATCACAATCTCAGCAAAAATGGAAATCCCCACATACTCCGGGTTGAGAATCTTTACAGTGGAGCCGATCATCTTTCGTTTTTCTATCATTTGCTCTATATTCTGCCTGTATTTATCGTTCAGCTGTGCGCCCCTCTCCTGATAACTTAAAGGGCGCACGACGATGGCAATCTCGTTTTCCGGCGGATTTTGCCTGCCCGCATCTCCCTCAGCCGGGGAGACTGCCTTGCTGTCTAAGATTAAAAGCCCGGGCGTCTGTTTCACCAACGCTTCATAGTCGCTATAGGTAACGCCCCTGTGAACTTTTTTCAGTTCGCGGCACAACCGTTCATAACACGCTTCCAACGTCTCATTGTCCCTGCCGCCGTAAGCGCTGCCATTCTGTTTCACCAAAAGCCTGGGGTTCTCCTGGCTTTCGCGTATTTTTCCTGCTTTGATATTGCCTGACTTCCCGCTGCTCACCCTGACGCGCAGCAAACGGATCGCCCCGTCCGGCGCCAAACCGTTCTCACAGTTGCCAAACAACAGCCTGTCCACGGCAGGCTCCAGCGCGTACACTGCGTCCATTGGTTTGCAATTGTCAAAATCCTCCACGCGGCGATAAGGGTAAAACATCTTATCCTGCCTGTCGCAGACCATGATTTCAAACTCATCATACACAATATCCGAGATATTCAGACGGTATTCCTGATTTGCAAAACCGCTCCCCACACCGGGTTCCCGCCTCTCAAAGAAATCATTCTCATACGCGGCAAGCCTGCACCATACAGAATTGCCAGTCAACCACTTCGGTTTGTCAAAATAAAAAATGATATCGCCGTCGGCCGCCTCTTTTTTTTCGACGGCTGCTACCGGACAAAATCCGCCGTTTTTTTCTATGTATAACTCTGCCCGTCCTTTTTTGGCAAGGTACATACCGCTCTTAACAAAAAGCCTCTCCTCCACGGCAGGCACGTCGTAATCCTCAAAATCACAGTATGTATACTGCTGCCGGACCTCGATCTCGTTAAAATTAATGTCCTGCACCAGCGGCGCCACATCATAATCATTTTCTATCAGCGTCACACGGATTTGGTACGCACCATAATTCTTATCTTCCGTCATCTCTTTCGGCAGATGGAAACCAATCTTGCCACTCTGCAAAAATGCGTAGGTAGTGTCAAAATCCACCGGCAATTCCTCCCAGCCTTCCGCAGACTGATACTCCCATTTTAGTTTTGCCAGAGGAATAAAATCTTCCCCGATTGGGTTGCGAACAACCTCATATTCCGTGCGGATATGAAAGGATACAACCGTCTGTTCCCCGGGCACAAATGCCTTATCCACCACCAAACAGCAGCGATTGCCGACCCTCGGCTGCTCCCCAAATGGGTAGAGACGCATACGCTTTTCCAAGTCATTGCCGTTATTGGCATACCAGTCCAAAGCCTCTTTGCATATGAGATAAGCGCCAATCAGTTTGATCGGATGAATACGCCCTTTTTTTACCGTCTCAAAGGCCATATCACCGGCAAAAAATCTGCTCCCTTTACTTAGAGAATTTTTGCTCTCCATCATTCCAGCCGGCCATTCCACGCTCACAGAACCCTGTGCCGGCAGGGCGTGCTGCACAGAAACACCCAAAAGTTTTAGAAATTTCTGCCGTTTCCACCCGCCAAGCCTGCTGATATGGTACTGTTGTATTTCCTTGAGCCATGCGAGGAGCCCCAGCAGCATAATGCCCGGATCGGACTGGTTATAATTTGTCCAGTCCGGGCATTTCCCGGGTATCTGAAATACCGCGTCCGCTTCGATTTCCTGATAAGATTTATCATCCAAATCCAAATTATAAAACATGGCCTATACTCCTTTTTCTATATTGGCTTGGGGGCTAACCGCTACTTCTATGCTTATTCGCTCAAGAGCTTACTCAAGGTTCCGCCACTATCTCCAGAAAGCCGCTCTTCGGCAGCCGGTAAAATGGCAGCAGCCGTTCCTCATTGATTTCATACTCCTCAAACCTGCCGCTCCTGTATTTGCGAAGGGAGAGCTGGCTGATATACTTTACACCCTCTATCTGCTTCAAGGCATGGGCAATCTGGTTTTTATCCGGCAACACGCCGATTTCCCAGCCATCGCCGTAAAAATTTCCGCGCAGCGGATCCAGAAAACGCGCAAGCTCTTCGCGCACTCTCTTGGTAGCAGCAAAAATTTCTTTCTCCTGCGCCAGTTCCAAGACTACTTTCACATCCAGGCGTATCAACTCCGGCATCACAATATGAAACCGTCCCCGATTTACAATATTCTGATCCATATTTGCCGACAGATAGCTGTATATTTTCTTCTTGGTGCGCTCGAAACTGTAAGAACTCTCCCCATAATCCTTCGCCAACACCACCAAAGTCACCGCCCCTCCCTGCGGTCTGCCCTGCTCATCGTAGCCGGCAAAACATTTTACTTTACTGATATCCCGCACAGCCTCCCGCGCCATATCCTCATAATCCTCGGCAGATACGCAGCGTCCGCCGTGACGCAGGAAAGCGGCATTACGCTCTACAGCCTCCATAACAGTCTCACTGGCAAGGGCGCACACCGTCGCCATAGGGTTAAACACGCTGTTGATAAAACCAACCGTCCGATCCAGCCGATTAATCTCGCCTGTCGGGACGTTGGCAATCTCCCCCCGGCAATACTCATACTTCACATGAATTTCTATTTCCTCCTGCTCATTGAGCTTTGCCTTGTCCATATATTTAGGAAAAGTAAGTCTGCCCTCACGCCTGTCCGCCGTATACTCACGCCTGTTACTGCTGTTTGCGCCAAGCTCTGATACCTCCGACCAAAGCTCCCATCTTTCCTCTAAACTGCGGCTGAAATCCGCCTTTTCCAATACACGCACTTCCAGGCTGCAAATATCACCGTAAGAAAGCGCAATTTGCTTGTCCTCTGCACGGGGCGCTATTCCAAATGTTTCTTCTATCGTCTCCACCCCCAGGATGCTTGTGGCATTGGGATAAATGCCTTCAATCTTCGGGCAGTTGCCAACATTTACCTCCAAACTCTGCCCATTGCCCTCACTCAGGCGCAGCCAGTACAAGTCTTCACCGAACATCGTCCCACGCCTGCTGTCTGCCCGCCCATACCAGGAGACCAGCCCTGTGTGGGCAAACCCTTCCGTACCATCGGCCGGGTGCAGCTCCCGCCAGCCTCCTTCCGACAAATACTCCCATTTCAGTCCGGGAAAACTGCCCCGCACACTGTCATGCATGACAAATAAAAACTTAAGCGGACCGCCCACCGGCGGCTGCTCCAGGCCAAAATAACACGTCTTGCACGCTTCCTCCCTTGCCTTACACGCCGCAAACGCGAAACCTTTTTCCAGCATCTCCTCTTCCCGATAGACTGACAGTTCCATATTATCCTGCTGGAAAATCACCTGTGGGCGAAAAGGGTTATCCACATAACTGTAGCTCAGGGAAAAATTGCCTGCTACGGGAGCAATATAAGCGCCCTTCGTCTTATAAGCGTTATTCATGCGGATAATCCGCGCCCGGATGCAGTAATCCTCTGCTGAATTCACCAGTACGCGCTCAATATCCGCCGGACAGGTAAATTCCATATGCCTGCGCACACCCTGTAAACCATCCTCCACGGAAAAAATATCGCCATAGCGTGCAGACACCGACAATCGCTTCCATCCGAATCCATTGTAGTACTCCCATATAACCTCGCGGATGGTAATATCGTACTCTTCCTCCGCTACAAATTCCTGCTTCCTCATGATCCGCTTCCAGGCAATTTTTACGCCGGATACAATTTCCTCCAAGGGAATCCTCACAAAATCAAGGTCAAATTCCACAGACAGACGCGCGCCTGCCTTGCCAAAAACCTCACTGCTCCCGATATAGAATTCATCGTAGAGGGATGGATTTTCGCCAAATGCCAGAAATTCATCCACTTCCTGGTCGGTCCCTTTCACATTTACAAAATCAGGCTTTCTCCCCAGACATTCCGTCCCCAAGGATATCCCTTGCAGATAGAGGCCCGAGAAAAAGGACGCATCCAGTATTTCTACGGAAATCACATACATAGAAGCAAATTCCTCCATAGGAGCAATCCCCTGATCCCCGCCGGGAATGCGAAAACAAATCTGCCCATTTTCATATGTATAATCCGTAATCTTCTTGTAATCCAGCCCGCTGCCATAGAAAAAACGGATGCGCGTCGGGTCGCCAAACGCTTTTGTGAGACTATCCGCATCAGCGCTTCTGCCTGCAACCGCCAGGGAAAGACGCGCGTTGGCATAACTTCTTACCTCTAATTCCTCACCGAAGCAGAAAAACAACAGATGGCGCTGTAGATTTTTCACGCCGTCCTCAAACACAAAGAAAGACGGCGCCGCCTCCCTGCGGCTGTCAAACAGATCATAGATAGCGTCCTTTACCGGATTTGCCAGGAAAATCCGCCGAATATCCATAGGACGCACCAAAACCTCCTCCTGCGTCTCAAACACGAGCTGTTCGTCCTCTGCCTGAGCAAGCAGTCTGGTGCCCCTTGCGACCTCCGCCTCGCTTGAAAGCCCCTCCGGCATACCAAATACCACAAATCCTTCCGCCGGGCTTGCCGGACAGAGTCTGGCATTCACTCCGTCAAAAAAAGAAAACAAATCTCCCGCCACCGACATATTAAAATTTTTAATATTGTCATACATCATATCTGCAAAAATAGACGCCAGTGCGGTTCCAGCGTCCGGCTGCCGCTCATCGTACCTCCACTCCGGCACATACTGCTTTGCACATTGCTTCATATGATCTATGATGTCCTCTTTTTTCATTTTCTCCATCTGCGGAATATCCATAACTGTCTTTTCCTCACTTCACATGAACTACTCCCCTTCGCTGATATAAAAGGGATAGACTAAATTATACTGGTTGTTGGTGGCGCGGACTACATAGCTGACGTCAATCATCAGGACACCCTCATCAATCTGTTCATCGCTGACCCTGGCATATACATCCGTAATTCGCGGCTCCCAGCGAATAAGCGCATGTTCCACCTCCGTTTTCATGGCATACAGCGTCGTGTAATCAGCTGTCTCAAAGGCATACTCTTGTATTCCACACCCAAAATCCGGGTGCATG
>CAJUTD010000051.1:9969-21675 GCA_910589635.1 uncultured Lachnospiraceae bacterium
CGATAATGATACGGATGGATTCCCGAATGCTGTCCTCATTTGAGGACATTTGTATGCGCCCGGTGGCTTTGTCAATCCCAACCGGGAATTTCCATCCGGTTCCGAGAAATGCTTTCACACTGTTTGGATCCATATGCTCCCTCCTTAAGTCATTCAAGTCATTAATTTATCTTAACCATACTGCCCTTCAACTGCGCGACCCCGGAAGCCTGCAATCCCAACTCTCCATCCGCTTTTACCTTCACGCTGGTTCCCTGAATAGACATGGTCTGTCCTTTCAATTTTATTTTCTGCTGTGCGTCTGCCTGGATGGCGCCGCTCGTAATCTTGACGGAGTCCGCATCAGCTTTCATCACTTCTTTTGTGCCGATAGTAAGCGTAAACTCTTTCTTCGCTTTCAGCGCCAGACTGCCATTTTTACAATCCAGCGTCAAGCTGTTTTCTTTCTCCTTATCCTGCACTTGGACTGTCTCTTTCTCGTCGTCTAAAAGGATTTCCAGACCCTTGGGCGTATTGACGGTAATCTTCTCCTTGCCCTCCTTCTCCGTAAATGTAATCTTGTGTCCGCCTTTCGTTATGACTGCTTTCGTCTCATTTTTCTCGCTCGCTACGCCATCCGGCAGCTTGTCCTTACCGTTCCACAGACATCCCAGCACCACCGGCATATTCATGTTGCCATGGATAAATCCCACCAACACTTCCGTGCCAATCTCCGGCAGCCAATAACTGCCAAAACCATCTCCGCCGTAGCCCGTCATGACCCTTACCCAATCGGACGTTTTCTTATTTTTCTCGCCCATCAGGTATTCCACTTTCACCATACCTTTGTGCTGTTCGTCCCAGATATCCTTGACAATCGCATTCAGAAGTCCCGGCGCCGTTACCTCCGGATACGTCTTATCTTCCGTTTTATCTGCCAATAACTCGTCATAAAAATTCAACGCTTCCAGCCTCCTACTTCAAAAGACGTTCGATAACCTTCACCGCTGAAAGAGTGCTTTACCTCCATGATATCGTAAGTGCCATCAATCAGCTTATGGTCGCCTTTTTTTATCTTTACCCGGCCTCCCGGCTGGATTTCCGGGACGCCAACGCACACGCCGCTCGCCTGCCTTGCCTGTTTCTTCATCTCATCCGCCTTATGCTCCGCTATTTTTTTTGCGTCGCTGTTGTCCTCCACGGCGGCATCCATCTGCGTAGTTTCACTTTTTACCAGCGATTTCTGCTTGTCGTCTGCTTTGACTTTTACCTCAGCCGTCACTTCTTGCTTCTTGTCCGTGTCCTGTCCCATAATTTTAATGACGGCGTCCTGGAAAGAAGCCCTTCTCTGGAAGGAAATAAAATCTTTCGCCCATTCCATTTCCACCGTATAAAACAACTCCGCCGAAATATTTTTAAAGTAGAGCTTCCCTGCATGGACAAAAAAGTCTCGGTTGGCTTTTCGGCACAACTCTTCCGTAATAAAGTCATAATCACTGCCGTTTTGAATAATACAATCGCCCTCAAGTTGTTCTGTCGCATCCACATCTGTCGTTTTATAAGCCGGCTTATATTTCTTTACTACCTCTTGAAAAGCGTCGGAATAACTCTTTACCTGGTGTGAAACATTACTCTTTTTGCTGCCCATCATCATTCTTCGTACGTCCACTGCCGTCACGCGCACCGAAGGGTTTTCCGAAAGTTCATAAGTAATCTCATCCACATATCCATAGAACAGGGAGGTTAGCGAAGAGCCATATCCCATTTCGATATCCAACAGCTCTCCCAAAATGAAATCCGACGTGACGTCGTCGACAAAGCTGCGATCCTCCAAATCATAAACATTGGTAAGCCGGATAACCGCCGCGCTCGCCGCAGACTGTGAAAGCGTCACCTCCACAGATTCCACCGCATAATCGCTTTGGCCGATAATATCAAATCCTCCGCTTTTCACTTTCAGCGCAGGCACCATAAAATCTTTATATTTTGTTGCCAGAGTTGACATCGAAATTGTGGCCACTTTTCACTCTCTCCTTACTTTTCTGCTCTTGCCAATACATGCGGACGACGGCTGTTCTTATTTTCTGTAAGCTGCCACCCTAAGCCCAACATGACAGCACACTAAATTGCCGGCAGCTTTACCACCTGCCCCGGCCTGATATCCAAGGGATTTAAGATGTTATTTTCCCGGGCAATCACTTTCCACATATCCGGGTCTCCATATTCCATATTGGCAATATCCCACAAGCTCATACCCTGGCGAATGGTACGGTACTTCGTACGGTCCGGCGATTCAAACGGTGATTTCCTTCTCGTATCTTTGGGCGATATCAACGATTTAAACGTCAAAGCCACCTTAGCGCGCACTGGCATCCCACTCTCAGTAAACATGGTATAAGTATGGTTGAATTTCGTCACGACCCCTTGAAAATTCAAGGAACCCCAGCGAAACGTAACTTTGGGCGGACGATGCAGGCTGCCGTCAATCGAAGTGGCGTCCGCAATCTGTTTTGTAATGTCTGAGACATCCTTAGAGCTATTACCGGAACTGCCGAAAGAAATCAGCGATTTGGGCCCGGACGGAACGTAAGTATCTAAAAAAAGATTCAACGACAACTCCGTGGCATCGCCGGAAATATATTGGATAATAGGACCGTCCAGTCCCGGCACTTTCTTTTCCGCATAATTCGCGCCGTCTGTCAGCTGATATTCCGAAGGGTTAAACAGTACCGTTATCACGCTCTTACCTATTTCTTTTTCAATTTCTAATTTTGCCTTCGTAAGTCCCAAAGAAATCCTTCCCTTCTGTCAATGATTAATTCTGTCAAATTAAGCCTCTGCGCAATTTTTCCACATGAAGTTCCTCATAGAGCTGGCTCTTCACCTGTTCGGCAAACGCTCTCACATCTTCCCTCGCCCTGGCCGTAGTTTCCACTTTCTGCAGCTGCACTTCGACCTCTTTCAGCTTGCGGTCGATCTGCTCCTGCGCCAACTTTATCTGCGCATTCTCTTCACACATACGCGTCTGCTCCATCTGCTGTTCTTCTCCAGACACTGTAGATTCCTGCACGGAGTGCTGCAAATCCAACATCTGGCCTTCCTTTACCCAAATATTTTCTATCTCTCGGTTATAGCGCAACGCGTTTTCCACTACTTCCGCTTTCCCAGGTAGATTACCTTCCTGCTGCAAATACATACGTCCAAGCGTCTGAATCTCTCCACGAACTTCCCGCTGCCTATATTTTTCAAATTCCTCAATCCGATAAACAAGCGCCGGATAGGCAATTGCCAGATACTGCTTTTCCTGGCTGCCTGCAACCCAAACGGACTCTGACAAGTCCCTGGCTGCTTCCTCTCGCTCCTCTATTCTGTCCTCCATTTGCGCGATTTCTGTTTCCTCTGAACTCTGTCCAAATTGCAGCTCCCATTGCAACTTTGTAATCTCCGCAAGCTCTTCCACCAACCTGCCATACTGCCTTTCGTCCAGCTCTCCTACAAAACTTAACAAACTCTTTACTTCCGGCAAGTTAAGCTGGCCGTCCGCATATACTAATTTTTCCCCTGGCTCCCGCCCCTCTTCTTTTTCCTCCTGTGCTGAAGATATGCGATAATTTATCTGATAAATAAGCTGCGAAAGTGCATTTCTCTCCTTTGCCGCCTCTATCTGTCTGCGAATAATTTCCGTCTGTATTTCTTCTTTACTCCTACTATCATAGAATGATGACAGGTCTTGGACTGACATTTCTACCCCGGGTTCGTTCCCCTCTTTCCATGTTGGAAGAAAATCTGCCCCAGATGCGTTCCCCTCTTTCCATGTTGGAAGAAAATCTGCCTCTGCTGCCGCTTCCCCCTGTTCAGGATGAAGTAACAACGCTTTCCCCCACTCCCATAACTTCTCATATGGCACTAACGAAGATTCCAGGAAATCCTGCCGGCCGGCAAAAGTGCGCTGTAATCTCATCTCTTGTTTTTTCTCAATGATAGCAGTTAATTGCAAATACAATTCTACCGCTTCTCTCTCTACAAGCTCTGTTACATGGATTTCTTCTGTGTTTCTCTCTATTCGTTCTGCTGCATAGACTTCCTCTGCATTTCTCTCTACTCGTTCTGCTGCATAGACTTCCTCTGTATTTCTCTCTACTCGTTCTGCTGCATGAAGTTCTTCTGTGTTCCTCTCGATTCGTTCTGCTGCATGGATTTCTTCTGTGTTTCTCTCTATTCGTTCTGCTACATAGACCTCTTCTACGTTTCTCTCTTCCAAATGACTTGTTTGCGAAATGATCTCTCCGGCTTTTTTCTTATTCTCTATCACATACGATATATAAGAGAGCAGTCCTTCCATTTGTTCTTCTGTTACATACATTTGCTGCCGTACAAGAATCCTCTCCGCTAATTTTTCGATAAATTCTCTCCGGCTTTCTTCCGGCAGATTATGGATATACAAAAGCATCCTTTGCTCTCGCTGCCCATCAACGCTATGCAACATTCCCTCCGTTGTTTTGAATGCTGTCTCCACAGATTCAGAAACCTTATCCTGTACGCTCTTATCCACAATATAAGAGAGTATTTCTTCTATTTCCCTCTTTGCATATTCCTCTGTGTTTAGCGCTGTTTTCTTTTCCATAACAGATAATATTTGCCAAAATAATTCTTGCGCTTGCTTCTCTGTAAATTCTGTTGTATTGGTGCCTATTTCCTCTGTTTTTTTCTCAGTAACGACGGCTTCCCTCTTGTCCTTTTTCTCTATCACATAGGCGATGTAAGAAATCAGGGCGTTTATCTCCTCCTTTGTATATCCAAAACTTCTCCTCACTTGTTCTGTTTCTGTGTTGGCTAAAACAAAAGAAAGTTCCTCATTCACATGGTCTGTTCCTCGGGCATTGCCCACTGCCGTAATATGCGCCTGCTGCCGCAAAAGAATGCTTTCCGCCAGCTTTTCTACAAATTCTTCCTTTTTTTCCGCTTGCAGTTGATTGATCTGCACAAGCAGCTTTCTTGCCGTCTTTTCTTCCATACGGTTCTCTCGTCTGTAAGAAACAGACGCTTGCCGGTAGATTTCCTGATACGACGTGATTATCTGTGCTTCCTGCCGCTCTATACGCCTCTTCTGCTGTTCTAAAATCTCTTCAATGCGTTCTAAGAATTCACGGACCGACTCGCCTGAGAGATACACGCGCTCTTCCTCCAGCAGATGCATATGCCTTTCTTCCCCGGAAAACTGCATATACCTCTCTTCCTCTTTCTGATACACGCGCTCTTCCCCGGAAAACTGCATATACCTCTCTTCCTCAGACTGATATACACGCTCTTCCTCAAACAGCTGCCGCTTCAAGCCCTTCCAAGAAATTTCCGTCATATCGGCTGCCACCTTAAATTGCTCATTTTCCACCACAGATAAAACATGTTGCCAAAACCCTCTGACAACCTCCCTGCGGTATTGTTGGCGGATCTGCATCAACTTGTACATAAGAACCGTGTCTCGATTCCCGGTAAACTCTTCCTTCCCCCATTCGGGTAACTTTTCTTCCCTCTGCTGTGCGCCCTGTGCTGCAAGATGCTCCATTTGCGCCCACAGCCCACGGATTTTTGTTGCCTCCAGCCTGTCGATGGAGTAAAGCATTTTATCTTTATTCTTCTTCCATTTTACCGTTTGTCCATTCACATATTCCATATCGCTTTGCAGGCGGCAAAGCTGGCAAAATTCACGATATTCTTCCTTGGATAATAAATGCAGCAGCTCTTTCTCCTGCACGCGCATTGTCTGCTGGGAATGCTCTGCCAAAAACCCCCTGATATTGATGGCAAACTTGGAAATCATGTGATAATACTCCCGCTGCTTTTCCACGGATTGGCTTTCTTCCTGCCATTTCCGGTAACGGATTCTGCCTGCTTGTGCCTGTTCCAACACTGACACAAATTGCTCCGCTTTCCGGTACATCACAAAATCACAGCACTTCAACTGTGTGAGATAAAATCTCCCCATGCGCTGCAAACTGTTCTCCATCTGTTTACGGACAAACGCCGTCTTCACCGGGCATTGTGCCAGCCCCATCTGCATAATCCTGTTTTTCAACACCAGGTTGATCAGGAGATTTGTCCGCCCATATTGCGCCTGTTCCCCATGAGCCTGCTCCCCCAAATAAATAAGCTGGATCTGCTCATACTCCGGGGCACCCGCGGGCACATACTTGTCCCACAAACGCTGCAACATACCCTGCCTGATATGAAGATGTATTTTATGTGAAAACGCTTCTCGTAACTTTACCATTTGACTAACCTATCATTCCTTATATGCCGATCTTGTTAATGGTCTCTTTCAGCCCATTGTGGCAAATCTCCACCTTTTTAATCAGTACGCCGCTGCTTGTAGCATCGAGCGTATCTATTTCCCATTTGGTGACAATTCCCCAATTTGCCTGATACGTTGCCGTGGGAACCATCCCCGACTCCGGCATAACCATAATGATTATGCCCTTTTTCAGCTCATAACCTGCGGTAAGGGTAGTACGCGATATTTCCCCACTGGCAATCCCATATTCTAAAACCAGTTTGTCTAACGTCTGCCGCGGTTTCGGCAGATAGTGGATGCGGTCGTTGACTCCGCCCTCCGCAACAGGTTCAAACTCCATGGTGGCAGATATGTTGGAAACCTTGGAAAATCCCAGCGGTTTTCCATTTAATATCACTCTAAATTTTGTACGTTTTGCAAGATTATCCTGTATGGCCATCTCTTATCACCTCTGCAGGCAGCGGCGCCTTCTGCCGGTTAGAATCCATAAATACTTTCGTTTACATGTGGAAAATATCTTTCTCCGGCGGCCTGCTGCTGACTTTTCTGTTAATCTCTGAAATTTCCCTGCACCACTTGAGCCGCTCATTATGCGTAAGATTTAAAATCTCCTCTCTGCCCCAGTGCATATAATAGGCGACAAACGCCGCCTCCTCATAAATTTTGTCCGCCGGATAAAGATTTATTGCCCGGCTTCCATAAAATTTATGGGCACCGTTATCTCTTCCCCACAGTGTGGACAGACCGTGCGGTACGAGGGAACTTCCGCCTGGTTTACGCGCTCGTACAAATCCTGGAGATACGCCAAATCCGACGTATAAAGACCTTCTATCACTTTCGTGTCAACTGCCGGCATCGTTCCCAGGCTTGTAATGACTCTTGAGAGCAGGATAATTACGAGATATCCCGGATTCTGCTGTACTCTGGGGTCGCGCAGCGGTATAATTTCATCTGCCGCCGTAGCCAGACGCATCTTGCCTTCCTTATGCAAATTTCCATCCCTGTCCACATAACCTTTGGGCAGGATGAAAGAAAATTCTGTCTCAAACATCAACTTCTTACCCTTGCCTTTCTATGCGCTCCGAGCAATGCTGCCCGGAGCATATAACTTATTCCGGTTGAAGCGGACTTGCCCACTTTGTTCTTCTATGAGAGTTAAAGCGGACTTGCCCACTCCGGCCTTTAAGATACCCTGGTCATTCCCTCGTGGGCAATCTCAAGCGTTTCAATCGCAACTTCCGAGGACGTCGCATTGAAATCCGGCGCCGTATACTTTGCAGGCCAGGCATTGATAACCTGCCAGGATGCCGTTGCTGTTTCCGTCTCGTCCAAAATAGTAATCGTAATCGTCTTGCGCTCTACTTCGCCTTCCACACCTGCAATCATCCACTCATACATAACCATAGAGTCTGCAACTCCCTGTTTCAATGTGATGTTGCCATACTTTTTCAGTCCCGGCAGCTTCAGCGGCGTCTGCACCATATCGCCCTCGCGATACTCGATGACATCAATGGACGCGTCAAACCCGGATGCCTCTGAGAAACCGCCCGCCTCTAAGCCGTCAATTTCTACCTTATATCTAAATTTTCCATATGGAGTACTTGCCATCTCTTCACTACGCTCCTTTCATACTGTTTATCAATTTAAGCCATTATACGGAATCGCCTGTCTTCTGCGAAATTCTAAAGATTACAAATTCGGCAGGTTTCACCGGTGCAATGCCGATGACACAGACGAGCCTTCCGTTGTCAATATCATCCTGGCTCATGGTATTTCTGCCGCAATTGACAAAAAATGCCTCAGACGGCGCAGACCCTGCAAGAGCCCCCGATCTCCAAAGGCCTGTGAGGAATACGTCTATCGTCCGCTTGACGCGCACCCACAAAACCTCGTCATTAGGCTCAAACACAGCCCAATTTGTATTTGCCTTGATGCTCTCCTCAATAAAGATAAACAGACGGCGTACGTTGATGTATTTCCAGCTCGGATCGCTGCTCGCTGTGCGCGCTCCCCAGACACGAATACCCTGTCCCGGGAACGAACGGATCAGATTAACCCCTTTTGGATTTAAAATATCCTGCTCGCCCTTATTAAACTGGCAATCCAGGCCTACACATGCACGCACGGTCTCATTGGCCGGCGCCTTATGCACACCTCTCGACGTGTCGCTGCGCGCGTAAATACCGATGACGGAACCCGATGGCGGAATTGCCATGTTCTTCTTATCCAATGGATCAAACACTTCCAGCCAGGGATGGTACATTGCCGCATAATTACTGTCTACGATATCCCTGTGCGCAATAATGTCATCCATTTTCTTAGCGTCCCGCGGCATATCCAGAACTGCAAAACGACTGGCGAGATTCTCACAATGCGCAACCAGCATCAGCTGTACATTAGGGTCCACAACGCCCGGAACCGCCATAATGGAAACGCTGTCGTTGTCCAAAAATGCCTGGATGCCCGTACGCTTTCCAGCGCCCTTGTCCACGCCGATAAAATCTGCCGCGCTGATATTGGACACAGAACCGTTGCTGCCGCCCTTTAAGGGAATTACACAAAATGCTTTTTCCGGATCTTCCCCGACAATCTCATCAAACGGAGCCATCGGCTCGCTCTTTTTACCGCCAATATAATTTGTGATAATCAAGTCTGACTTCGCGGTCTTTTTCTCAATGTAATTGGGTATATTTACATTGAAAGACAAATTCTCATAGAACTCCACAATGTCATCATACTTCACTTCCAGATTAAATTCACAGGTAGAAATTACTTTCTTCGGAAGCAGGTTTTTATCTACAACATCCAGCTCGAATTCCTTCTCAAAAACAAGAATATTATCCTGGCTCTTGACTACGCGGTTATAAACCACATTCGTCATGTCCCTATAGGCAACCACGTCTCCTTCGTTAAAACCTGCGGAACTCTTAACGGAATACTGCTTTCCATCAGCCGTCTCAAGTTCCTCCAAAATCTGGGTTTTCGCCTTGCTTGCAGGCGTCACGACAATACTCATGCTGTTCCCCCACAAACCGGGATTTTTTGCCCGCACCCTGAGCACGGATTCAAGGGCCGGAACTTTCGCATGCGCAGGTTTGGCATCGCTCGGCGCAACACGCGATATGAAACAGCGGGAACCGCCGTTCACAAAAAAGTGCTCGACTGCATACGCCAAAAACCGATACTCCCCGTACTCATTCTCGGAAAGATACCCACCGAACTTCCTCTTAAAATCTGCAAAATTTGTTACTAACTGCGGAACTCCTTCCGCCGGCCCTCTCTCTGCAAGGCCGATGAATCCGGCTGTACTCGTGCCAACGCCTTCCATTGGCTTTCCGCCTGAATCGAATTCCTCTACATATACGCCTGGTGATAAATATTCAGCCATAATCTCCCGGCAATAGCTGACAATACTGCTAATGCCGGCTACCTCCTTTCCTTTATTTAGAAACTGCTCTTCCTATAACTCCTGATGTTTCATTTTTTGATTATAAAACTTTTCTCTAAACAAACTTCTAAACATTTCGACGAAAATCTTACTTTTTCCCAAACTGGTGTAAAAACTGCCGAATTGGTGCAAAACATGGCAAGTCCCCACAAATCATTTATAATTTTTATACAGTATTCCTATCATAAACATGAATCTATAAAGGATAACAGGCACATGAAAAATGAAAACAACAAAATCCAAGTACCAAATGTTGACAGAGAATACACCCACCGTTTAGCGGACGATCTCCTTTCCTCGCAGCAGGCAGACGTCATTCTGCTCAACGCAGGCGCAGGCTATGGCAAAACACAGGCATTGGCAAACTATGTGCGCCAATCTACCTGCAAAAGCGCATGGTATAGCATCAGCGCTACAGACAATGACCTGATGTCGTTTATTCAGAATTTCACAAAATCCATCCAATACGCTCTGGGAATATCAGAACCGGATTTTAGCGTCTCCGTACCCCTTCTGGAAAACATTGACATTGTGATGGAACAGCTCATCGTATGGCTGGATGCACGCATTGACTACATCCATATCATTTTTGACGATTTCCAGGAAATCTCAAACCCGGATATCTTTAACTTATTGGATATCTTACTGGAGACAATGGAGCAGAAAATTCGTCTGTTCATCATACAGAAACGTTCCCTGCCATCCTTTTTTGATAAATATATAGAAAGTGGACGCGCCCTCAGCTTAGGTATGGAAGAGCTACGCTTTAAATCGGCGGAAATCTCCACTTTTCTGGAAAACATAGGGGAACACAACGAACAGTGGGCAAAGCTGATTTTCGACTGCACGGAAGGATGGCCGGTAGGCGTCGCACAGATTATGCAGCAGCTTCGGCAGCACAAAAAGTACGCCACAATCGAGACAATAAAAGACATCTGTGACAGGCTCGAAGTCTCAGACTATTTCATGACGAAAGTGTACAAAATGCTGCCCTTTGACATACAGACATTTTTAAAAAGGACAGCCGTTTTAGACTACATGACAGCCCCTGTCTGCAACAAAGCAGCCGGCATCTATAATTCAGAAAGCATGCTGCGTTATCTGGTAAATGAGAACTTGTTTGTTCAGACCTTGGGCGAAGTCAGCAACCTCTACCGCTACCACTCTATCTTCCAGCGTTTCCTGCTGTCGCAGACGACACCGGAGGAACGGCAGGATTCCCTGCGTACCGCCGCCTATTTCCTCTTAAAGACAGACGACAAAATCCAGGCAGCAGAATACGCTTGCCGCGGAAAAGCTTTCGATATCGTACAGGCAGTCATAGAAGTCTCCGGCGACTCCATGTTAGAGGATCGGCTCTTTGCCACCTTAGAACGCTGGTTTGCATTCCTTGATGAAAATAACTGTGAGCTGACGTCTAAATCCCGCTTTATCTATGGAAAATACCTGATGGCGCTCGGAGAGGACGCTGAGGCAAACAGACAGATTACGCAGGCCGGCAAAGCCTTCTATGAGGAGGGCAGGCTGCAAGACTACCAAAAAGTCCTGCTCTTCGCTTCATCCGCAAAACGAAAGGCCGGGGAACTGCTGCAAGCCGAACTTTATTTAAAACAGGCACAGCAGGAGATGGAGCCCTCCCGGAAGGAACAGGCACAAGCTCTCTATCGTGAACAGATCAAAATAAAATGCTGCCTTCATCAGCTAAAAGAGGCTGCCAAACTCCTTACATCATATAAACAGCAAGGCTTTGGCTTCGAGGAAGATATCTTCATGGAAGCTGCACAACAAATCCTCACCGCAGAGGCGCATCCCGAAAAACGTTACGAGACCTCCGCTACGGAAACAGTTCTCGATAAAACTGCGCAAATCCCCTGCAACATACAGCTCGAGGGAATCCCGGAAGGATTTCTGCTGCGAAACTGCATCCTGGCGGAACAGATGAAAGACGCATATCTTTGCGCTGATTATAAAACTGCAAAGCAGACAGCAA
>CAJUTD010000051.1:21685-23343 GCA_910589635.1 uncultured Lachnospiraceae bacterium
GAACATTATCCACAGTTCCGCCCATGAGACGTTGCAGACAGCAGCGGCCTGGGAAATTCTTTCCGTCCTCTCCTGGGACGACGGAAATTACCGCAAGGCAGTGGAGCAGTCTAAGATGGGAAATGCATTTTTACAAAAAAACCGCATTGGGAACTTAGGGCTAACCGCAAAACACCAACAAATCCTCAATGAAATTCACTCCATACACAGAAACGCCGCAGACACGCGCCTCCTTCTCCCGCAAAAGACAGACGGTGAACTGACAAGTCCACACAAGTCCGGAAAAATTACGATACGTTGTATGGATTGTTTTTCCGTGTTCCTTCCCGGTTCTGAGAAACAGGAATTAAAATGGCGCACCAAAAAAGCGCGGGAATTATTTGCATACCTGTTCCATTTGCAGGGGCGCAGTGTTTCACGCGAAGATATCATTGAACTCTTGTGGCCGGACACCACCAGCAAAAGCGCCATTGCCCTGTTCCACACCACACTTTACAGCATCCGCCAGCCGTTTATGCAGGAGGGATTGGAAGACATCATTTCTTATGAGAAAAAGAAATATTCTCTGAATATGAAGCTTGTAGATTCTGATTTACAGGAATTGTTATCTTACCTCAAAAACAAGAACTTATGGGCGCAAAAACCGGAACAGATTATGCAGCTTTACCCCGGCAGCTACATGGGGAACAGCGGCTATCTATGGTCTTACGGAATGGCAAAGGAATTAGAGAACAGTTATCTGGCAGTCCTCAAAACCGGAGCCGCCACACGGACTTCACAGAACCAGTACCAGGCTGCCCTGCCCTTTTTGCAGAGAATGCTGGAAGCAGACCCTTACAATGAAGAAATCGTTTCACAGCTCATCCTCTGCCTATACAAAAGCGGCAAACAGTCCGAAGCCAAACAACAGTATGACCGTATGCAAAAGCTGTACCGTGAGGATTTAGAACTCGATTTCAACATAAGTTTTAAAGAAATCGTAGCCTGCGTCTGAAACGATTACATGGAAAGGAGACATGCTATGGAATGTTACCGCGATTATCAGGAATTTCTCAGAGACTTAATGACCTGGGGGGACAATGCCCTTGAAGCCAAAGGCAGTTTTCATGCCGGAAATTCTTTTGACGCGCTGCTGGAAAAATCCATACAAAGTGCAGACAACCAGGTGTTTTCCCCCTTCCTATATCTCTCACTCGCCGCCCGCCTGGAGCGGGATGATATGATGCTGCTGGCAGCGGCGCTTTATGCTGGGCTTTGCAATGAGGAACTCACTTTTACCGCCTGGGAAAAATTCTTCCACGCGGAAAAAAATTTTCCTGGCACAGAGCTTTTCTTCCAACCTCCACCGCTGCTATTTGAAAGAGACTGGAACACGCAAACAACTTCCCATATCCGTATTGCACCCCGCCTCTTTCTCTTTCTAAGCGGAACAATGCTGGATACACAGCGCATCCCCGGCATACACTGGTATCACTGGACGAATGAGCCGCTGCCTTCCCTGGGCGCATCTGCCTGCTTATATCCGCAAATTGAAAAATGCCTCCGCCAAATCACTGGCAAAAAACTAGTGTACCTTCAAGGGGACGCCGGCAGCGGACGCGAACTCGGCGTGTTCTTCGTTATTTCTAACTATATTTGTTTAATTTTTATATAAATAC
>CAJUTD010000052.1:0-332 GCA_910589635.1 uncultured Lachnospiraceae bacterium
TGTAGCAGCGCTGCTGCTGCCTTATCCCTTCGTTTCAGGAAAACTGTCAGAAACCGGGATGGAGGGTTTTAAGTTTCTGTTAGAGATGTATATTCAATATACCAACATCTTTTTTATTACCGGGATCATATATATTGTATTGGCATTGTATAAGAAGCTGAATATGAAAATTGCAGGCTATTTGATAACCGGTGTGGCAGTCAGTATCGTCGCGCCGTTCCTCTATGGAACACCTGTAAATGTGCCGGTGATTGGGTATATGGTGAAGCTTTTGATCGGAGATGCAGACTTTGTTTCTTTTACACCGCTCTATTTTCTGTCTTATGCGTTGT
>CAJUTD010000052.1:371-9108 GCA_910589635.1 uncultured Lachnospiraceae bacterium
GGTTCCCAGTATTGTGATAGCTGTCGTATGGTGGGCATTAGTTTTCACAAAATATGGTTTGGATCTGTCAGAAATGTTTGTTGCGTTTAGTGATGCGTATACGCATCCGAATCTCTGGCATGTGGTGGCAAGCCTGGCGCACATATTTATTTTTGCCATAATCTTTTTCGCCTTAGAAGAAGCCCGTAGAAAGGATGGCAAACCGTGTGAGCCAAAGAATCCCATTGCCAAGCAGCTTCTGTATTACAGCAGACATATATCAAAGTATTATGCCCTACATGTAACAGTGTATTTTGTTGCCCTTGGATTACATGGTTATGAGGGTTTCAAGAGTTATCAATGTTGGATCCTTGCGTTGCTGTCAATTCTAGTTACGGAGTGTATGGTAAGGGGATACAATTATTTGTCAGAAAATATAATAAAGAGGAAAAATGCCTGAGCTTAGCGGCCCAGGCATTTTTTATTCTTTATAAAAAGGTGCAATATAGATAACTTTTGTTAGTCTTGTTGGTAATAAGCTCAAAAATGAGAAAAATTTTATCAAAAATGACAACAATTACCACAAATACAGTTATATAATTATTGTACAATGTCAATAAAAGGAGGTATAGAGAAGATGAAATGGAAAAAATTAATCTGCATCATATTGAGTCTGTTGTTGTGTGGCTCAAGTATCTGTGTAGAAGATGCATTTCAGGTACAGGCACAGAGCAGTGCAAATACAGCTGTGCGGGAGACCTTGAATTTCAATACGGATTGGCTCTACAGCAGTATGGATTATGAGAATGGGGAAGCGGTCAGGCTGGATGACTCTGGCTTTGACAAGGTATCTGTGCCACATGCCAATACGATATTGGAGACGCATAAGGGCAATGATTTTCCGAACGAGATTGCTTCTTACCGTTTTGTCTCCTGGTACCGCAGGCATTTCACTTTGCCGCAGCAGTATGCAGGCAGAAATATCACGGTGGATTTTGAAGGTGTTGCCACAATTGCGGACGTATATCTGAACGGTGAACTGTTGGCAAACCATAAAGGTGCATATACCGGATTTTCCGTGGACATCACAGATAAGGTATATACAGACGGAAGGGAGAATATACTTGCAGTCCGCGTGAACTCAGAGCGGCAGCCGCAGCTTCCGCCAGAAGGTGGAAATGTGGATTATTGCTTGTTTGGTGGTATTGTCAGGGATGTTACGATGACAATTACAGAGCCGGTGTATGTAGAACGGGTATTTATCACTACTCCGAATCTTACCAAGGAGAACGGTGTGGTAGTTAACAGCGTGGATATTCAGAACAATTCCAAACAGGGGAAGGCTTATACTGTTGAGACAACTGTGCTTGACAGGGAAGGCAAAACGGTTGTTTCTGCATCGAAGAAAGCAGATATTCCGGCAGGACAATTGACAAATGTTCAGATGACTACCAGTGCAATTTCCAGTCCACATTTGTGGGATATAGACGACCCATATCTGTATACGGCCGTTACGAAAATTAAAGATGGGAATACCGTTATTGATACATACAATACCAAGTTCGGTATGCGTTTTATGGAATTTAAGACTGGGCCGGAGGACGGAAGTTTCTATCTGAATGGGAAGAAAATTGAGATTATCGGTATTAACCGTCATGAGCAGTGGCCCTGGATTGGGCGTGCCGTGCCCAATAAATTGCAGGAACAGGATGCAGACTTGATTAAGGCAGATGGTATCAATGCCGTGCGCTGTTCCCATTATCCGCAGGATCCATCGTTCCTGGACCGCTGTGATGAGATTGGGCTTCTTGTGTTTGAAGAGCCGCCAGGATGGCAGCATGTGGGCAATGACGAGTGGAAAGACAATTTTAAGAAGAATTTGGAAGAAATGATTTTGCGCGACCGTAACCATCCTTCTATTATCAGTTGGAGTGCGAGACCCAACGAATCTTCCTCAAAAGGAAACCTTGCATTTAACCGGGAGTGCGAAACGATTTCTAAGGAACTGGACCCTACAAGAGTTACGCATGGCGTGCGCTGGGAATTCGGCATGCCGGGGGCGTCGGACAGCGATACCCCGGATAACGACGTGGTTGTCAATGACCTTCTGACTGTCAATTACCGCTATCCCGAGAATCCGCCCCATATTCCCTACATGGTTACAGAACATTCCAACGACTGGTGGGGAGACGGCTATTCCTGGGCAAAGGATGCTCAAGCGATAAAATTTATTGATTCATTTGCAGAGCCGCTCGATTATTTCTATCGGAATGACAAGGTGGCAGGCGGCTTTGGCTGGAGTATGTTCGACTATGACAATGAGGTAAATTATACCAAGACAGGGCATGTATTTTACAGCGGACTTTATGATATTTTCCGCCACGAGAAAGCAGTTGCTTATCTCTACAGATCCCAGAAAGATCCAGGGAACGATCCCTTAATTTATATTGCAAACAGTTGGACGAAAGAGGGAACGAACACGGATTCTGTTTATGTCTTGAGTAATTGTGACGAAGTGGAACTGTTTGTAAATGGCGTATCGAAAGGGAAGATAGAGCCCAACAAATATGTAAATCTGCCCCATCCAGTATATGAATTTAAGAATATTACTTTTGAAGAGGGAGAAGTGAAAGCAGTCGGTTATATTAATGGCAAGCAGTCGGGCGAGTATGTGCGCAAGACGCCTGGAGTGGCAGTACGTCTCGTTGCCGAAGCAGATTACAGCACGCTTGTCGCAGATGGAACGGATATGACGAGTGTATCGGTTACTGCGGTGGACGCAGAGGGAAACCAAGTGCCTTTTGCATCAAATAAGATTAATGTTACACAGACGGGCGGCGCAGAAACTACTTTGATTTCAGAACGGAATGTGGAATTGGAGAACGGAAAAGTTGCTTTTCTGGTTCAGTCGAAGCGTGACTCTGTAGGCAATGCGCAGTTTACAGTTACCTCGGAGGGGTTGGAGCCGGCGTCTGTAGATATTACCGTCAATCCGTTTACTGCGGATAATCTAGTTCCGGCTGTGCAGACAACCGGGGCGGCGGCGCTGAAATTTGCGAACTCTTATGTAATCAATGACAGCAGGAGAGGGGATGGGCTTTTTGAATTTGGCTATCAGGGAACCGGTTGGGTATATGCCGGTGAAAAGACGGCGCACCAGGGCGATAACCATTATTCTAATTTGGCAGGAGATACCGTTAATATCCGTTTTGTTGGAACAAATCTCAAATATTATGGCGCGAAAGCCAATAATCATGGAATTGCAGCGTTTTCTGTTGACGGCCAAGCGGAAACGAAGGTGGATTGCTATGCGGCAAACAGGGATGCAAATGCGTTGCTGTTTGACACGGGAGCATTAGCGTATGGGGAGCATGTGGTAAAAGTCCGGGTAACCGGGGAGAAGAACGCGGCTGCCTCAGATTGCTACTTTAATGCAGATAAGATTGAGGTGTCTGCGGGAGGCGGTCAGAGCGTGGTGAACGACCATACGCAAGGAGACGGAGAGTTCCAGTTTCATTATGTGGGCGATTGGGCGCCCAGCACGGACGCGGCTTGTTACCAGGGAGATAATTATTGGTCTAATGCAAAAGACGCTTACCTGACGTTCAAGTTTACGGGTACGTCTGTCCAATATTACAGCACAAAGGCGGGAAATATAGGTATGGCAGCGTTCTCCATTGACAATGGGGAGGAACAATTGGTCGATCTTTACCAGGCGAACAAAGCGGATCAACAGCTGGCGTACGAAGCGAGCGGTTTAACGCCCGGTTCCCACACGCTGAAAGTGCGTGTAACTGGAGAGAAAAATACGATGGCGTCAGATTGCTGCGTGGTGGCGGATAAGATTGAAGTGTTTGCTGGGGAAGAAACTTGCAGTCACCAAAGGACAGAACTCTGGAATAAGGTTGCAGCTGACTGTACGAAAACGGGATATAGTGGAGATACATACTGTCTGGACTGCGGCGAGAAGATTTCCCAGGGAAAGGAAGTCAAAGCATCCGGCCACCGTTGGAACGGCGGGGTAATTACGAAGCAGCCCACCGCCGTTAAGACGGGAACGAAAACATTCACTTGTACGGTCTGCAAGGCGACGAAGACGCAAACTGTGGCAAAATTGTCTGTGCCAAAGAAGGGCAGCAAACTCAAAGACACTTCCTCCAAGGCAGAATACAAGGTACTGTCGGCAAAAATATCCAAAGGCAAAGTAACCGGAACCGTATCGTATGTGAAGCCGCAGAATAAATCGGCAAAGACCGTGACGATTCCGGCAAAGATTACAGTGAATGGCGGCGTCTATACGGTAACTGCCGTTGCCGACAAAGCATTCCGAAACAATAAGAAGGTAACGAAAATAACGGTTGGAAACAATATTAAAACCATCGGCAGCAGCGCGTTTTATGGTTGTAGTAAGCTGAAAACGGTAACAATAGGCAAGAATGTAGAGACTATCGGTAACAGCGCTTTTGGCAAATGTACGGCGCTGACAAAGATTACGGTTCCCGCCAAAGTGAAGAAGATTGGCAAGCAGTCATTCTACGGCTGTAAGAAACTGAAAACCATCACGGTCAAGACGGCGAAGCTGAAAAAGTCTTCCGTCGGCAGTAATGCATTCAAGGGAATCAGTGCGAAAGCAACAATCAAGGTGCCTAAGAGCAAACTAAAATCTTATCAGAGCATTATGCGAGCGCGCGGCGCAGGGAAAAAGGTGAAAATAAAGAAATAAAACATTTTTTTTGGCAGCTCTGGCATTAAGAGCATCCGTGAAGAAAGAGAGGATGTAGAAGAATATGAAGAGAAAATGCAAGAAACAAATCAGTATATTGTTATGTCTGTTTTTGACATGTACGAATCTTTTTGTTGGAAATGTGAATATGGTGTATGCCCAGGGAGAAGGGGAGGACACAGCGGCCTCCCAAGCGGCAGCGCCGTACGATGAAGTGTATGTTATTGATGACGCCAATACCAAAGAAACGGAGTATGAAGGAAATGAGTATTGTCAGATAGAATACAGTGACGGCTGGACAGGGGAAGGGAAGGACAATGGCGGCGCGGGGTGTTATAATGACACGGACCACTGGACAAATACTCCAGGCGCAACCTGTAAGGTTACATTTAAAGGAACTAATCTGAAATTCTATTCAAGGACTGGTCCCAGACGTGACTTTGGTGCGGCGGATTTTTCTGTTGATGGAAAAGAGGCGGTTAATGTCAGTTTTCAGTCTGACGCCCAGACAAATCATGTATTCCTCTATGACACCGGCATTCTGCCCTATGGGGAACATGTGCTGACGATTACAGCGAAAGGGCTTATCGTTGTAGACAGGGTGGAAGTGTCCTGCCCCTATACAATGGTGAATGATGCGGATGAGGGAGCGGATGCATTACAGCTCATTTACGGCGGCACATGGCATTACGAAGGTTCCACGCAGCCGGGAAACTGTACACATGCGTTTACTTCTAAAGTGAAGGAATCCTCCTACGAGAAAGACGTGCATTGGGCAGAAAAAGCAGGGGATTCCCTGGAATTAAAATTTAACGGCACATCTGTGAAATATTATACGGAAAGCGGCTCTGCACAGGTGAAGGTTTCCATTGACGGAGAACCGATAGCGGAGAATCTTTCCATGAACACCGGAACGCCCAATCAGGGATTGTCATTCAACTCCAGGGATTACAAAGAGTTCAATGCAGGGTTGCATACGTTGAAAGTGGAGCTTGTAAGTGGCGTATTAGTATCCGACCGCATAGAGGTAAGCTGTAGCCATAAAAACGAAGAACAGATCATTGTCAATGAAAAAGCGGCTTTATGCGAAGAGGAAGGCTACAGCGGGGATACCTGTTACAAGGACTGCGGACAGAAGATTTCAGAGGGGCAGGCAGTTCCGGCAAAGGGCCACACCTGGGATGCCGGGATAGTGACCATAGAACCGACAGAGGAGAAAGATGGAGAGAAGACGTATACCTGTACGGATTGCAATAAAACCAGGACAGAAACAGTGAGTTTTTCATGCAGCCATGAAAATAAGCAGGAAAGACATAAAGAAGCAACCTGTACGGAAGCAGGGTATAGAGACGCCTACTACTGTCTGGATTGCCAGAAAATGATTTCCGAGGGAACGATAGTAGAAGCCCTGGGGCATGATAGAGAGCTCAGAGACCAGAAGGAAGCAAGCGGCACGGAGGACGGATATACCGGCGATACATATTGTAAGAGATGTAAAGAGCTTCTAGAGAGCGGAGAGGTTATTCCTAAGGCTTATGCTGTGGTAAATGACGCAATTACAGGAAGCGGAGAGCTGGAATTTAATTATATCGGTAAATGGGGTATCGGCACCGGCACGGAGAACTGTTATGAGGGAGATAACCACTGGTCCGATACCACGGATGCGGCCCTTGAATTCAAATTTAGCGGCACGTCTGTGAAATATCTTAGCCAGAAGGGAAATAACCTCGGCTATGCGGCCTTTTCCATTGATGGTGGAGAAGAAGAGAAAATCAATATGTACCAGGCGAACAAACAGGATCAGGTGTTGATTTACCAGTCTCTGGATTTACAACCTGGCTTACATACGTTGAAAGTGCGTGTGACAGGTGAAAATGGTGCAGGTTCGGGCACGAATGTCGTTGTGGCAGACCGGATTGAAGTGTACTGCAACCATAAAGGGGAAGAGACAGAAAGCCGCGATGTGCCGGCAACGTGTACACAGGCTGCCCATAAAGGGGAGATTTACGGCAAGCTGTGCGGGCAGAAAATTTCCGCTGGAGTGGACGAAGGAGAACCGTTAGGGCATATTGAAAAGATTCGGGGAGACAAAGAAGCAACCTGTACAGAAGCAGGAAATACCGGGGAGACATACTGTGAGAGATGCGAAGAGATTGTTAATCCGGGTGAGGAGGTTGCAGCTTTAGGCCACCAGTGGGATGAAGGCACAGTGACAACGGAGCCGACGGAGGACACGGAAGGAATCAAAACATTTACCTGTACTCGCACAGGCTGTGGCGTGACTATGACGGTGCCCTTACCGGCGACAGGCGGAGACGACTGCCATCATGTTCATACAGAAGCGAGGAACCAGGCAGCAACGTGCACGGAGGCTGGTTATACAGGAGCTGTCTATTGTAAGGACTGTCAAAAAATCATTTACAAAGGAGAAGTGGAAGAAGCGCTTGGGCATGAAGAGAGCATTCGGGGCAAGAAAGATGCGGACTGCACAAAAGCAGGCCATACCGGAGAGACGTATTGTGCAAGGTGCAATGAAGTTCTGGATTCCGGCAGGGAAATCCCTGCATTGGGGCATCAATGGGACAAAGGCGTGGTAACAAAGCAGCCAACCGTTACAAAGACAGGAGAAAAAACGTTTACTTGTGCGATTTGTAAGATAACGGAGAGAAGGGTTCTGCCGAAAAAGCAAGCGCCGGTGCCGAAAGCGCCAAAGAAAGGCAGCAAACTCAAAGACACTTCCTCCAAGGCAGAATACAAGGTACTGTCGGCAAAAATATCCAAAGGCAAAGTAACCGGAACCGTATCGTATGTGAAGCCGCAGAATAAATCGGCAAAGACCGTGACGATTCCGGCAAAGATTACAGTGAATGGCGGTGTCTATACGGTAACTGCCGTTGCCGACAAAGCATTTTACAATAATAAGAAAATAACGAAAGTAATTATCGGAAATAATGTCACAAAAATAGGAGCAAAAGCATTTTATAATTGCAAGAAGCTGAAAACGGCAACCATTGGCAAGAAGGTGGAAACCATCGGCAACAGCGCTTTTGGCAAATGTACGGCATTGACAAAGATTACGGTTCCCGCCAAAGTGAAGAAGATTGGCAGGCAGTCATTCTACGGCTGTAAGAAACTGAAAACCATCACGGTCAAGACGGCAAAGCTGACAAAGTCTTCTGTTGGCAGTAATGCATTCAAGGGAATCAGTGCGAAAGCAACAATCAAGGTGCCTAAGAGCAAACTAAAATCTTATAAGAGCATTATGCGTGCGCGCGGCGTAAGTAGAAAAGTTAAGATAAAAAAAGTTTAAAGAATTAGTTCCAATAAGGCAGATTTTGTGGTAAAATACCATCTGATTATAGGTTTTTAGGCAGTCCAGTATATGGAAAAGCCCATAAATGCCGGGTTTCGGCAGGAAAAGAAGACTGTGAGAAAGGAAGGTATATAAGGCAGAATCTGCCTTATAGTAATGGAGGATATGATAAAAGTAGTGAAATTTGGCGGAAGCTCCCTGGCAAGCGCCGGGCAGTTTTCCAAGGTAGGAAAGATTATCCGTGCGGAAGAAAGCCGCAGATATGTGGTACCCAGCGCGCCGGGGAAACGCAATGCCAAAGATACGAAAGTGACAGATATGCTGTATCAATGTTATGCGCTGGCGGAGGCAGAAGAGAATTTTTCAACTGCTTTGCGCAAAATCAGGGAGCGTTACGAGTCAATTATCAATGGGCTTCATCTCAAATTGTCTTTAGTCAAGGAATTTGAGGAGATTGCAGAGAATTTTAAGAACAAGGCAGGCGAGGATTATGCCGCTTCACGTGGGGAATACTTAAATGGAATTATCATGGCGAATTATCTGGGCTATGAATTCATTGATGCGGCACAGGTCATCCGCTTTGACGACAAAGGGGAATTTGACGCCGATAAGACGAATGAGATTTTGGCTGCTCGCCTCAAGGAATGTGAGCGTGCTGTGATTCCCGGATTTTATGGCGCCAAAGCAGACGGCACGGTAAAGACGTTTTCCAGGGGTGGTTC
>CAJUTD010000052.1:9118-22860 GCA_910589635.1 uncultured Lachnospiraceae bacterium
TATCACAGGCTCTATTGTCGCCAAAGCGGTTCAAGCAGATATTTATGAGAACTGGACCGATGTTTCTGGCTTTTTGATTGCAGATCCGCGTATTATTGACAACCCTAAGGGGATTAAAGTGATCACTTACCGGGAGCTCCGCGAGCTCTCCTACATGGGGGCTACCGTATTACACGAGGACGCAGTATTTCCAGTGCGTAAGGCGGGAATTCCCATTAACATCCGCAATACTAATGCGCCGGAGGACGATGGTACGCTGATTGTGGAAAGCACCTGTCGTATGCCTGATTATACGATTACTGGAATTGCCGGCAAGAAAGGGTTCGTGGCCGTAAATGTTGATAAGGATATGATGAATTCTGAGGTGGGATTCGGGCGCAAAGTACTGGAGGCATTTGAAAAATACGGTATTTCCTTTGAACATCTGCCCTCCGGGATTGATACGATGACTGTCTTTGTGCACCAGGAGGAATTTGAGGGGAAAGAACAGCAGGTACTGTCTGCCATCCATCGTCTGGCGCAGCCCGACAGCATCGAGCTGGAAAGCGACATTGCCCTGGTTGCAGTGGTGGGACGCGGCATGCGCTCCACGAGGGGGACTGCCGGGCGGATTTTCTCTGCGCTCGCCCATGCCAACGTCAATGTGAAGATGATTGACCAGGGGTCTAGCGAGCTGAATATCATTATCGGCGTCAAGAGCTGTGATTTCGAGACTGCAATCCGCGCCATTTATGATATCTTTGTGGAGACACAATTGGCCTAAGGAGGGACACGGCGAAGCCGGGAGGATGCCTTAGGCCTCTTGGAACAGCCAAAATAGTAAATTGGCCTAAGGAGGAAGGGTTTCATGACTCCATGCGACAAAAAACGCCTGATTGCAAAACATGTGCGGGAATTTTCCCGCGGCGGGAGGATGCAGCGCTCCCGCAATTTTATACAACATGGAAATACTTCTGTGTATGAGCACAGTATCCGCGTGGCATACTACAGTCTGGGTATGGCGGACTTTTTGCATTTACGCAGGGACAGACAGGAATTAGTGCGCGGGGCGTTGTTGCACGATTATTTTTTGTACGATTGGCATGAGAAGGACAGAAGCCATAACCTTCATGGGTTCCGCCATCCATTTACGGCATTAAGGAATGCGGAAGAAGATTTTACGCTCAGCAGGCGGGAACGAAATGTTATCCTGCGTCATATGTTTCCTTTAATTCCGGTGCCGCCTGCTTGTTTGGAGGGCTGGATTGTGTGTTTGGTGGATAAAGGATGCTCCATTTATGAGGTAATAAAATGACAGAAAGAAATCGTAAGAAAGAAATTAAGTGGGATAAACTTGATAATACGGCCAATGTGTTCCCGGTCATTGCCGGCGAGAGTATGACGAATGTTTACCGGATTTCTGTTACTTTGCAGGAGGAAGTGCAGCAGGAACTTTTACAGGAAGCGTTGCAGCGCGTATTGCCCTGGTTTGATATATTCCGCGTTCGTATTCGCTATGGTGTGTTCTGGTATTATTTTGAGACGAACCAGAAGCCGGCGCCAGAGGTGAAAATGGAGTACCGTTATCCTTGTCAGTATATTTCACCTAACCGGAACCGTAATTACCTGTTCCGGGTAAATTATTACAAAAACCGGATTAATTTAGAGGTCTTCCATGCGCTGACGGATGGCATGGGAGGCATTACTTTTTTGCGGGAACTGACTTACCAATATCTGCGCCTTTCACATCCTGAGCTGAAGGAAAAGCTGGGCGACGGCCTTTGCAGCGATACGTCTTTAAACCGCGAGGACAGTTACCTGAAGAATTATAAAAAGAGCCATAAGAAAGGTTATAAGACGGCGCGTGCTTTCCAGGTAAAAGGGGAAAAGCTGCGGCCGTTGGAACTTGGCGTGATGCATGGGTATATGCCGATTCCAGAATTGAAAAAAGCATGTCGGAAATATGACGTCTCTATCAACGAATATTTGGCAGCGTCATTTTTATGGAGTATTTACCAGGAATGTTTACAGGGGGCGCCCTCTAAACGTCCGCTTAGTTCCTGTGTGCCGGTGAATTTGCGTCCATATTTTAATTCTATTACGATGAAGAACTTTTTTGTCATTGTGTCCGCGGTGTTCCATCCGAAAGAGGAGAGCTATACATTTGCGGAGGTTGTGCAGATTGTAGCGGAAAGCCTGCGCAGCCAGATTAACAGGGAACATCTGGAAAACCTTTTTGCGTACAATGTATCGAATGAGAAGAATTTTGTTTTGCGTGCAGTGCCGCTGTTTATAAAAAATATTGCCATCCGCTCGATATACAGGACCAGCGCGCTTGCGAATACGACAACCGTCACCAATATTGGGAATATTCAAGTGAAGGAGGAGTACCAGGACTACATCAGGGATTTCAGCGCCATGTTGTCTATGTCTGAGGGGCAGAATATCAAAGGGACTATCTGTTCCTACCGGGACACGATGGTTTTTACGATTAGCAGTAATCTTGCGGATGTGTCGGTACAGAGGGGATTTTTCCGGCGGCTTTCCCAAGACGGCATCCCGGTGCGGATTGAAACGAATGGAGTGTATGACGAATGAGAGTTTGTAAAAAATGTCATGTAGAAATATTAGATGAAACCAGCGTATGCCCTCTTTGCAGCAGTGTGCTGGAGGTGTCAGGGCCAGAAGAGTGGCATAATGGTTATCCAGATGTGAAAGCTGTTTCCAAAAAGCTGAGTTTTGTGGTGCGCCTGTACAGTTTTCTGGCAATTATCATTGAAGCATCCCTGGTTATCATCAATTATCTGACTTATCGCGGAACCTGGTGGTCGGCCATCAGCGGAATTACCATTCTTTATTTTTTCATAACCTTGAAATACTCCCTTCAGAAAAATAACGGCTATAAGTCGGTGATTCTCGTACAGCTTATTGGGGCGGTACTTTTAGTAATTGCTGCGGACAATATTGTGGGGTATCAGGGCTGGTCAGTTAATTATGTACTGCCGAGCGCAATCTTATTATTAAATGCCACGATTGGCATATTAATGATTGTCAATATGTCCAACTGGCAGAGTTATATCCTGTTGCAGATTTTTACGGTTCTTTTATCGGGCGGCTGTATGCTGCTGTGGAGATTTGGTGTAATCACAAGCCCGGTTTTGACACTGACAGCATTGGCTGTCTCCCTGTGTATGCTCCTCGGGACATTGATTTTTGGTGAGCGCAGGGCTAAGACGGAGCTGAAACGGCGTTTCCATGTATAAATAATGCCGAAGATACGGAAAGGAGAAAAACATGCAAGAAGTCAGCGTACGCGGAAGAGTTATCCGGGACATGATTGCACATGTGACAAACGATAATCTGATTGGCAGGAAAATTAAGACGGGGGAGCTGCGCAAGAAGCTGGTGGAGCCTAAGTGGAGATGTCCGGAATGTTTCAGGATGACGGAAATTATCATGCCTAAATTTCAGATGGAGTATCTATGCCGAAGGGAGAATCCAAGGACAGATTATGTGATTTTGCAGCTTCACGGCGGCGGCTATATCGGCGCCATGCGCAACGCCTATCGCTCTTTTGCAGGTCTGTACTGTGAGGTCAGCAAGGGTATAGATGTGCTGACCATTGATTACCGTGTGGCTCCCGAAGATCCTTATCCTGCGGCGTTAGAGGATGCCGTGGAGGCCTACAAATGGCTGCAAGACGCAGGTTGGCGCAGCAGGCAAATTATCGTGGTGGGAGATTCGGCAGGCGGAGGCCTTGCTCTTGCACTCTGCATGTATTTGAAGGACCATAATAAACGGCTGCCCGGTGGACTGGTATTGATGTCGCCCTGGGCAGATTTGACGGCAAGCGGCCCGTCGTATATAGATAATTATGAGAATGATCCGCTGTTTGGCAATACAACAGACAGCCTGATCTATAATCGGGACTACGTCGGTTTGCATGATGTAAAAGACCCTTACATTTCACCGATGTTCGGGGAATACTGGGGATTTCCGCCAATGTTGATTCAGGCAGGTTCCATAGAGATGCTGCTGAGCGATTCTATTGGTGTTGCACACAGAGCGAAAAAGCAGGGTGTAAAAGTTCGCCTGAGTATCTATGAGGGAATGTTTCATGTATTCCAGATGGGGATGATGATGATGCCTGAATCGAAGAGGGCATGGAGAGAGATTGGCAGATATTTTGAAGTGGTGACGAGGATTTGAGGTTTGTCAAGGCTGCATATCAGGAAATCGTTAATTTGAATGGGATGGACAGCTGGGAATGAGGCTTGACAATCATAGAGTTGGAAAATTATAATAGAAATGGTAAGAAACGGATAAAGAGAAAGGTGATACATATGAGAAAAAAAAGGAAGATTATGGGTATACTGTTATCATGGATAGTATTGATGAATATTTTCCAATTTATGCCGATTTATATAGATGAAGCAAGGGTTTACGCAGCAGCACAGTCAGGAGACAATAGCTTGTCTTCCTTGAGCATATCGCCAGGCACATTATCACCGGCATTTCAGTATAACGTTGTTGATTATACGGCAACGGTAGGGGAAGATGTTACCAGTGTGGAGATCAATGCCCAGCCGTCCAACGAGACAGCCACCATCGAATCGGTGTCCGGCAATACAGATTTGCAGGTGGGGGAGAACACTGTAAGTATCGTGGTAAAAGCGCAGAATGGCACGGCTGCCACCTATAAGATTGTGGTAACCAGAGGAGGAACGCAGGAAGGCGCAGCCGGGGATGCGGCAGATACGACGGCGCAGGAGCCGCAGACAGATGGAACAGAAGGGGGAATTACCCTGAATGGGCATCCATTTAATTTAGCGCCCACAATTCCGGAGGATGTTGTGCCGCAGGATTTCACGAAGACAACGGTAACTTGCCAGGGACAGCAAGTGGAAGGGCTTACGTTTGATAAAGCAGAATTGACTCTGGTTTATCTGACGACGCCGAGTACTGATGTTAAGAATACACTTGCCGTATACGAAGGCGAAGAATTTTATCCATTCCGCAAAGTCCAGCTTGACGAGGCCAATTATTTAATAATCCTCAACCCACCGAAGGAAACGGGGCTCTCTTCGGAGTATGCGCAGACGGAACAGACCGTGGGTGAATTTGCCAATGTGCCCGCGTATGCCAAGGGAGGAAATCCTTCACAGACAGAAGATGCGCACGAGGGAAACGAAGCGGGAGAAGATTCCAGCGACGGGGGTTTTTCCTTGATTTATGGCGCCAGCAGTTATGGAAATAAGGGATGGTACCAGTATGATGCCAAGGAATCTACCATTCAGCGTTATAATCCGCTGGAGACAGCCGCATCGCAAATCGTTCCGGTAACTCAGCCGGAGGATTCCTTAGAGCCGAGTGCAGAGATGCAGAGTTTACAGAAAGCGTATACAGATATGGAAGAGCAATATAACAACCAGAAAGATTCATCCAGAAAGACGATAGCAGTGCTAGTATTTATTATAGCAGTGCTGCTTGTGGTAGTTGTAAACCTGCTGCTCCGTGGCAGGAAGGGCGAGGAGGATTTGTTAGAAGAGGATGTCGACTACGATGATTTGAGCGAGAAAGTCAGGCGGCAGGTGAAGAGTGCACGGAAGTCCCGCCGTGAACAGGAGGGGCGTGGCGGCAGAATCACAGAGGATGCTGAGAGTGAGCTTTGGGAGGATGATACTGAGTCAGGGGCAGTCCTCAAACAGCGGACGAAGATTATACCGGAAATTGGCGCAGACATAGCGCAGCCGAAAGGGGCTGGCGTGAAAGGAGCCAAAGCGGGGAAGAATACGGGACACAATCAGCCGCGTACGGAACAGGTGCCGGATAGAAGGCAGCTGCGTGCAGAGCAGAAGACAGACAGGAAGCAGTTGGGAGTAGAGTCAAGAGCAGACAGGAAACAGCCGGTGGCAGAGCCAAAAGCAGACAGGAAACAGCCGAGAGCGGAACAAAAGACAGACAGGAAGCCGCCGAGAGCGGAGCAAAAGACAGACAGGAAGCCGCCGAGAGCGGAGCAAAAGACAGACAGGAAGCTTCAGACAAGAATAGAGAAGAGACCGGAGCCGAGGACGGCGCTGGACGAAGATTTTGAAGTAATAGATCTGGAAGACTTATAGATAGAGGACAATAATAGGTTGACAGGAGGAATCAATGCATAGACAGTATACAGGCCAAGCCAAAAGAGCATTGGAGCTTGCGGGCAAGCTGTCCAAGAAGCTTGGACATAATTATGTGGGAACAGAGCATATCCTGGCAGGACTGATTCAGGAGAGACAAGGCGTGGCGGCGCAGGTGTTGTCAGACAATCAGGTGGAGGAAGAGAAACTCTTAGAAATGATCGAGGAATTGATTGCACCTGGAGGGGGAGCAGCGTTGTTAGACAGGGATGGATATTCACCGAGAACACAGCGCGTGCTTGATACCGCAGAAAAGGAAGCTGCGCGTTTTGGAAGTGAGCGGGTTGGCACAGAACATTTGCTTCTTGCGCTTTTGAAGGAAAACGAATCTGCCTCCGTACGGCTTTTAAATACTATGGGGATCAATCTGCAAAAGCTCTATATTGAGCTTTTAGTGGCAATGGGTCAGGAAGGAAGTTTTTCTAAGGAAGAACTTAAATCAGCAAAGGTCAGGAAGAAAAATTTGCAGGCGACGCCGGTACTGGACCAATATTCCAGGGACTTGACCCGTCTGGCACAGGAAGGACGGCTTGACCCCGTCATTGGCAGGAAAGAGGAAATCCGGCGTGTTATCCAGATTTTGAGCCGCCGTGGTAAGAATAACCCCTGCCTGATTGGAGAACCCGGCGTGGGCAAGACGGCAATTGCAGAAGGCTTGGCACAGCAGATTTCTTTGGGGCTTGTGCCGGATTCTGTGGCGGATAAACGCGTGATTACGCTGGATTTGTCAAGTATGATTGCTGGCTCTAAATATCGTGGAGAGTTCGAGGAGCGCATTAAGAAAGTGATCCGCGAAGTGATTGGGGCTGGGAATATTCTGTTGTTTATGGATGAACTGCATACGATTATCGGTGCGGGGGGTGCAGAGGGGGCTATGGATGCCTCCAATATTTTAAAGCCCTATCTTGCCAGAGGTGAAATGCAAATGATTGGCGCAACTACGGTGGAAGAGTACCGCAAGTATATTGAGCGGGACGCAGCTTTGGAGCGGCGGTTCCAGCCGGTGATGGTGGAGGAACCGTCCGTGGAAGATACGATTGAGATTTTGAAAGGGCTGCGCAGGTTTTATGAAAAGCACCACCAGGTTGTAATTACGGATGAAAGCTTAGAAGCGGCGGCAAGGCTGTCCGAACGGTACATCTCAGACCGGTTTTTGCCGGATAAGGCGATTGATCTTATGGATGAAGCAGCGGCCCGCGTACGTTTGCAGGGCGTGAAGTCATCCGAGAGAATGCAGGAGATTGCCACCGAAATCAACCGCATCAATGAGGAGCTGGAAGAAGCAATCCGTAATTTGGATTTAGATTTGGCGTCTGAACTGCGTAAAGAAAAGGAAGAATTGCAGAGTGAATCACAGAAGCTGCAAAAAAAGACAAAAAAAACATTGAAACAAAAGAAGGCACAAGTGGGAGAAAACGAAATTGCGGAAGTGATTGCTCAGTGGACAAAGATTCCGGTTAAGAAGCTTGCCGAGGAAGAGGGCGCCAAGCTGCGTAAACTGGAAAGTGTGCTGCACAAGCGCGTGATTGGGCAGGAGGAAGCGGTCAGCGCTGTGGCGAAAGCAGTGCGCCGCGGCAGAGTTGGGCTCAAAGACCCCAACCGCCCCATCGGTTCGTTTTTGTTCCTGGGGCCAACGGGTGTTGGCAAGACGGAAATTTCCAAGGCATTGGCGGAGGCTATGTTCGGCAGCGAAGATTCCATGATCCGTGTCGATATGTCGGAGTATATGGAGAAACACAGTGTGTCTAAGATGATTGGTTCTCCGCCCGGCTATGTAGGGTACGATGAAGGCGGGCAGCTCAGCGAAAAGGTGCGCAGGAGCCCTTACTCGGTGATCCTGTTTGACGAGATTGAGAAAGCGCACCCGGATGTATTTAACATTTTGCTGCAAGTATTGGACGATGGCCATATCACTGACGCCCAAGGCAGGAAAGTAGATTTTAAAAATACAATTATTATCATGACCTCCAATGCCGGGGCGCAGTCGATTATCGAGCCCAAAGCGCTTGGTTTTGCCTCCGTGGAGGATGCAAAGCACGATTATGAACGCATGAAAGGCAGTGTTATGGAAGAAGTACGCCGGATTTTTAAGCCGGAGTTTTTAAACCGTATTGATGAGACGATTGTCTTCCATGCACTGACGAAGGAAGACATGAAGAAGATCGTCACACTGATGACGAAGACTCTGATCGCGCGCTGTAAGGAACAGATGGGGATTACGCTGCAAATTACAGGCAGTGTCAAAAGCCATATTGTGGAGACAGCTTATGAGCCCAAGTATGGTGCCCGTCCGCTGCGCAGGAAAATTCAAAATGAGTTGGAAGACGGTCTTGCTGAGGAAATATTGGCAGGCAGAGTGAAACGTGGGGATCAGGTGGAAGTTACAATGAGCAAGAAAGAAGTACAGTTTACGGTCTTGTAAATAATCGGATGTGGAGAGAGTTCATATGAAAAGTTCAGGCAGAGTAAAAACAGTGGCAATCACGATAGCAATTATTCTGGTATCTGTGGTTTTTCAATATTTCGGTGCGGCGGGTTTTTGGGACATGGGCATTTCCGATCGGATCAATCAGCGGGAATCTGTGACAAATAAGAATATTTATATCATAGGCATTGATGATAAGTCGCTGGAACAGTACGGTCCGGTCAATACATGGAGCAGGGACATCCCGGCCCAATTGGTGGAAATATTAAATGCAGACGAGTCGACAAAGCCGGCAGTCATCGGTTTCGATGTGATCTACAGTGAGGAGGCGGATACAAACGCAGACAACCACTTTGCCAAGGCATGTAAAGCTGCGGGCAATGTTGTAGTAGCGCGAAGTTTTTCTTTCAAGGAAATGCCGGAAAAAGATGAAAATGGTAAAGTTACTTATAATCCATATCATGTAGATTATGTGATTGAGCCTTATCAGAGCCTTCGTGACAGCGCGGTCAGCGGGTATGCCAATACGACAGTGGATGCGGACGGCTATGTGCGCCAGGCAATGGCATATATTGATTATGAGGGAGAGCGGGCATACAGTCTCTCCTCCCAGATATATAAAATGTATCAGGAAAGCCAGGGAAAGGATGCGACCTTCCCTGCTACATATGGCAAAAGCAACCGGTTTTATTTTACATATTCAGGCAAAGCGGGCGGTTATAACGTGGTATCTTTGGCAGACGTGCTTGATGGCAGTGTGGATGCTAACATTTTCCAGGGGGCGGTCGTCCTGGTAGGTGCGTATGCCGTTGGTATGCAGGACTCCTACACGCCTGCAATTTCACATAACAGCCAAATGTATGGGGTGGAAATCCACGCCAATATCATCGAGGCTCTATTGGAGGGGAAGACACAGATACCGTTTTCTCCGCTTATTTATGCGATTGTGGCAGGCATTTTGTGCGGGTTGTTTTTCCTGGTGGCCCACAAGCTGGGGATGATGCCTTCCGGTATCATGCTGCTTATATTACTTGTGCTTGATATTGTGTTTGTCAAGATTATGTACCAACGGGGCAGTATTGTGCCTGTGATATTGTTTCCGCTTGTGCTTGCGCTTATTTTCCTTGCACGGGTCATTCAGGGGTATCTTACAGAGATTATGCGCAGGCGGCGGGTAGTCAATGTGTTTAAACAGTATGTGGCTCCACAGGTTGTTGATAAGATCAGCAAAGATAAGGATTTTGAATTGGTACTTGGCGGGGAAAACCGCCATGTTGCCGTACTGTTTGTAGATATCCGCGGCTTTACAACGATGTCGGAGAGTATGCAGCCTGAGGAGGTTGTGGAAATCCTAAATGAGTATTTAAGCCTTACGACCAAGTCTATTTTTGACAATGGCGGTACGCTTGATAAGTTTGTGGGAGATGCTACAATGGCAGTCTTTAACGCGCCGTTTGAGTTGGACGATTATGTTTTCCGTGCAGTCTGTACGGCTTGGGATATGAGGGCGGGTGCAGATGCGCTTGCAGATAAATTTGAGAAACGTTTCGGCAAGAGTGTTGCTTTTGGAATAGGCGTCAACTGCGGAAATGCAGTCGTTGGCAATATCGGCTGTGAGTTCCGTATGGATTACACGGCAATTGGCGATACCGTCAACACGGCGGCGCGTTTGGAGAGCAATGCGGGGAGGGGACAGATTTTGATTAGTGAGGATGTGTATGAGGCGGTGAAGGACCGAATAAGCGTAACGCCGATTGGCGAGATTCCATTGAAAGGAAAGAGCAATGGAGTATTTGTATATCAGTTAGACGAGGTGAAAAAGTAAATGAGTAGAAGATACATCATTCCTGACCGGGCGGAAATCGAAGAGTCTCTCCGGTTGGCAGAGGAATATGGATGTGCATTTGAATATAATGATTTTTTCATACCGGAAGTCCTCGGAGACCGGAGGAAACAGGAAGAAATTATTGAGTTTTACGCGAGATATCGCAGTGATTTTTCACAGGATACGATGCATGGCGCATTCTTGGATGTAACGATTCATAGCAGCGATCCTTTAATCCGGGACGCATCTATATTGCGACTGCGCCAATCCATGGAGATTGCCAGCCGTATGGGGCTTAGGGGCGTGGTTTTCCACACCGGAAGACTGGGTGGATTTCGTGCCGAGAACTATCTCAAGCTTTGGCATGAGACGAATCTGCGTTATTTCTTGGAACTGGCAGAAGCTTACCCGAGGCAGCAGATTTATATGGAAAATATGTTTGATGAAGCCCCGGATGTGATGGCAGATTTAGCAGAGGCCATGAAGGGGGCGGAGAATTTTGGCATTTGCCTGGATTATGCGCATGCGTCTCTGACTGATTGCCAGCAGCGAGAATGGGTGAAGGAGTTGGCGCCTTATATCAAGCATATGCATATCAATGACAATAATTTGAAAAATGACTTGCATCAGACGGTGGGGCAAGGTAAGATTGACTGGAAAGAATACAGCAGATTGATGGAGGAGTATAGTATAGGGGCAAGCGTACTGGTGGAAGTAAGCGGTTGTGAAGGGCAGCAAAAGTCGCTGGAATATATGGAGCAGCACAAGATATATCCCTTTCACCAACTGAGATAAGGAGAGATTAGATGCGTCTGGAATATGAAGATTTTAAAAAAATATTGAATATTGGCATTAATCTGTCCACAGGCAGGGACAGGAATGAAATCCTGGCGTCTATTCTCGAGAGTGGGATGGAGGTCACCAATTGTGATGCCAGCACACTGTATCTATATGAGAATGATAAGCTGACATTTAAGATCATGAAGACACTTTCTATGGGAATTAGCAGAGGCGTGGGTGGAGAAGCGATTGATATGCCGCCGGTCGCCATGAAAGAGGAAAATGTCTGTGCTTACACAGCGATTCACAGAGAGATTGTTAATATACCGGATGTTTATGACAGCGACCGCTTTGACTTTTCCGGTCCCAAGCAGTATGATTCGCTGACTGGTTACCATACGAAATCTCAGCTCGTCATTCCCTTGGAGAATAATGAAAATGAGTTGATCGGTGTACTGCAATTAATCAATGCTATGGATAAGGAGGGTAATGTTATTCCTTTTGATAAGCAGTATGACATCATTATCCGCTCTCTGGGTTCGATGGCGGCGATTGAGCTGACGAACCTTACCTATATGGAGGAGTTGAAAGCGCAGCTTTATTCGTTTGTGGAAGCGTTGACGACTGTTCTTGACGAACGTTCCCCCTATAATGCCTCCCACACGCGCAATGTGGCGAAATATTCGCAGATTTTGGCAGATTATATTTCTGAGCTACATCAAAAGGGGCAGTGTGAAGAGTTTTTTGATCAGAACAGGAAGGAGAAATTATTGCTTGCCGCGCTTCTCCATGATATTGGCAAAATAGTTGTGCCTCTCGGCGTAATGGACAAGGCAACCCGCCTTGGCGACGACCTTGTGAAGGTGGAAGAGCGGTTTGAACTGCTGGAATCTCTCTATGAAGTTGATATGTTAAGAGGCAGGATAACGGAGGAGGAATACAGGGAGCAAATTGCGGATTTGCAATCGGATATTGCCTTTATACATAAAATTGATGCGGTGGGTTATCTGGATAATGAAAGTTATGAGCGGGTTTGCCGCATTTCTTGCAAAAAACATATAAAAGAAAATGGAAAAGTGACGAAATATATTACAGATAAGGAGAAGAATTGCCTTAGTATCCGTCAGGGAACCCTGACGGTAGAAGAGCGGGAGGTAATGAAGAATCATGTGGTGGTGACGGAAAAGATTCTCAGCAAGGTTCGATTTAATAAGAATTTTGCCATTGTGCCTAAATGGGCGGCGTCCCATCACGAATTTTTGAATGGAACCGGTTATCCGAAACAGTTAACTGCGAAGGAACTGGATTTGGAGACACGAATCCTGACGGTGGCAGATATATATGATGCGCTGACAGCGATTCGCCCCTATAAAAATGCGATTCCAGATAATAAGTCCATTACCATGCTGAAAAATATGGCGGAAGAAGGAAAGGTGGACGGCCAGATTGTCGAATGGCTTTCTGAGGCATTGAAAAAGGAGGTATGAGTAACATGAAAAAGAAATGGAAAGGATGGCTTTCTCTTTGCCTGGCATTTGTGCTTGGCTTTGCCATTGTACCGGCGGCAGTCAGCGCAGATGATGAGTTTGCAAATCTCAAGCTGTATACAGGTTCCGCGAGGGTGACGTCAGATATGTATGTGTCTGACGATATAGGAAAGTATGCAGAAGATGTCAATGAGAACTGCCCAAGCGGCTACAGAAGAGACGGTTACAGGCTGTGGAGACTGGACGAATCAAATTATACGGTCTCCAGCAAATGGGTAAGCGAGAATCAGGCGGAATGGCCCGCATATATGACAGGGTATTTTGCGACTGACAATATTATTTTGGTTCCAAATTGGGTGCCGGAATATTCAGCGGAACCCATAACAGCAGAAAATCCTACGGTAATAATCGGTGATGGAAGCGCGCAGGACAGAGGGGATTTCTATTATCAATGGCTTCATGAGCGTAAGGCTGTCGACATTGGCAATTATCATGACGAATCTGAACAAATCAAAGTTTCTTCCAGTGTGAATGCTGTTTATAACAGCGAGATCGGCAAATGGACAGCCGGAAATGAACAGTCTTATATGGAGTTGAGGCTTTCTTTGCAGAGAGGAGATGTGGTAGCGGTTAAGAATATTGGCGGTGGAACGAATCCACAGCAGTATTTCAGCGGCTATCTCAAGACGTCGAGCAGTTCTCAATGTCTGGAGACATACGATCGCAATAATGATGTGTTTTATGTGACTTCGATGGCAAGCGGGGAATGCAGTCTCCACATGCAGAATAATTTGAACCCGAACGGTTTGCAGGTATCCGTTACCGTGAGTCGTTTTGAAGGGGAAGACGGCGAAGTTGGTGAGAAGACATACAGTGGGGAGGATGGTACTTACTGCTGTAAGGTTAGTTACATCAAAGGCACCAATAGTATTTCGTTTTTGACAAATTCTGTTACCATTAAGAAAAATGAGCCAGGCGGGAACGAACCCGGAGGAAATGAACCAGGCGGGAATGAACCCGGAGGAAATGAGCCTGGAGGAAATGAACCAGGCGGGAACGAACCCGGA
>CAJUTD010000053.1:0-1827 GCA_910589635.1 uncultured Lachnospiraceae bacterium
TGTGCATTCTGTCTTTGCCGCATAAGCGGCAAGACCTTTTGAACGAGTAAATATATTGACGCGACAGCCCCATACAGATTAAGATTTCAGGTAAACAATAACACTACTTTCAGCTAATCTTTAATACAATAATTATATCATTGATTTTTGCCGAAAGCAATGATATAATGCTGAGTGGATTATAATGAAAAGAGGAGGGTTCGTTGTATTGAAAACTTGGCATATTGTTTTAATTGTGATTCTGGTTATTCTTGTGGCAGCAATTGTTGCTCTTTACATACTCGGCAAGAAGGCACAGAAGAAGAGAGAAGAACAGGCAGCACAGATTGCCGCTGCCGCACAGACCATATCCATGCTTATCATTGACAAGAAGCACATGAAATTAAAGGACTCCGGGCTTCCCGCCGCTGTCTTAGAGCAGACGCCAAAACTGATGCGCCGCTCTAAAATGCCCATCGTGAAAGCCAAGGTCGGTCCCAAAATAATGACCTTTATCTGTGAGGATTCCATATTTGATACCATCCCCACCAAGAAAGAAGTGAAGGCTGTTGTCAGCGGCCTCTATATCACCAAAGTAAAGGGACTTCGCGGCGGCGTAGAACAGGCACCCAAGAAATCAAAATTCTGGCAGAAATTCGACCAGATCAAACAACAGAGAGGTATGAAATAATTAAGGGCGCATCAAAGTTTCTGCGCCCGGTACTCTTTGGGCGTTACACCCACCTGCCTTGTAAAATCCCTGGAAAAATGCTGAGGATTTTCGCGGTACCCGACCTTGGACGCCACCTGTTTAATCTTCATAGGGGAATTTTCCAGATATTCCTTGGCGCACTCCATACGGTACCAGAGCAAATAGGAGGAAAACGACTTGCCGGTATGCTCCCGGAACAATTTTCCGAAACTGCTGTAACTGACTGCCATTTTGCGCGCCATCTCCGAAGCGCTCAACTTCTCCCCCACGTGCTGCCTGATATAATCTACCACATCTTCTATCTCAAACACGCGCTTCTTTTCCGCGAAATCTGCATTTAGCGCCTGCCGGCCGGCTGCCTTTTCCTCAGTTACTTTCTTTGCAAGTTTCCGCACACAATTTTCCAATTCTGAGAATGCCAGCGGCTTTAAGATATAATCCCAGGCGCCCATCGTAAAGGCATTCCTCACATACTCGAAATTGTCATAGGCGCTGAGGACTAAGAGCGCACAGCCCGGATTATGCTTATGGATTTCTGACACCAGAATCAGGCCGGAACCTCCCGGCATATTAATATCCGTAATCACAAAATCCGGTTCCTCCCGGTAATAAATTTCCTGTGCCATCGTCACCGACTGCGCCACAAACACTTCGTATTCCCAGGGATGCGCCATTCGCGCGAAGTCCGCCTTTATGCTCTCACAGATAATCGGCTCGTCATCAACAATCAATACTTTCATCTTTCCTATCCTTTTTATTTTTGATATACTTTACACAGAGACAATTATTAGCGCAAAAACAAAATTTCTGTCTGCGCACTGCCTAATTTCCAAGTAACCGGCGCAAAGGAGAAACATCTTATGAAAAATCATTCTTTTTGGGATTCCATCTATACGAAATTTTTACTAAGGCTCCTGTTCCTGGCTTTCATTCCCATTGTCCTTGTCATCAGTATCTTTTTCTATATGAACCAGCAGAACAATGCCGGCGCTAAATATGAACTCAACGACCGCGTGACAGGTTCCATTATCGCCAATATCAACAACAACCGGGAATTTACCACCAGAACCACCCAGTCACTGCTCTCGAGCAGCGAATTGATCTCTTTTTTAAATAACAGCTATTCCATGGAAAGA
>CAJUTD010000053.1:1837-17434 GCA_910589635.1 uncultured Lachnospiraceae bacterium
CCATTCAAAACTACCTCCAGGCAACCATCAACGCAGATTCCCGCTCCGATATCTACATCTATATGGACAACCCTACCATCCCTATGAGCATGGATGTATTTTACCATCTGTCCGATATCTCCGGGGAAACGCCCATCGCTGAATTTTTAAAGAGCGAACACATGGAACAATGGTTCTGCGAATCCGATTTTGCCGGCATCTTTAACCCTTATTTGTTTTCTACGAAAAAATGCTTTGTCTATGTGCGCAAAGCTTACGATTTCCGCAAAAATTTTCTCGGCCTGATTGTTTTCTCTATCCCCGAAAAATACTTTCTCTCTTTTGAAAATGAAAGCAGCGAGACTGTCATCTCTTCGGGAAATAACCGCATTGTCAACCTCAGCGGCGATGCTTTAACAACGAACACCCTGACGCAAATCAAGGTTTTAGACAAACCGCAGTCACAAATGAACGGCTATCTCGTCACCTTAAACCGTCCGAAAGATTTTCCGGTCTCCGTCATCACGGTGACAAAGAATTCCAACATTGGACAGCTCGTCGGCATTTTCCTGCTGATCCTTGGCCTCTTCGCCATTCTCTCTATTTTCCTCTGCCTGCGCAGCTTACGGCAGCTGGATTTCCAGATGAACCAATGCCTCACCGCCATGGATGCCTCCATCAGCAACAATTACAAGACGCAGATTCCGGTTAGCGGAAACAACGAAATCTCTCATATCTGCCGCCGCATCAATCTGCTGCTTGCGCAGGCTTCGGAACTTTCCAGGCAGAACATTCTCAAGGAAACTTCCAACAAAGAAAGCCAGCTGATTGCTTTGCAGCACCAGATTAATCCTCATTTTATCTATAATACCATGGAAGTTTTCTCTTCCAAAATGAAATTATACGGACACTATGAGGAATCCGACTGTCTGGTCGCTTTTGCCAATATTTTCCGCTACAATATTTCCACCAACGACGCCCTGGTGAAAGTCCGCGTGGAATTAGCTCAGCTCCATAACTATCTGCGCATCCAACAATTGCGCTACCCGCAGCTTATCTTCCACAGTGATATTCCTGAAGAGTTAATGAATGCGCTGCTGCCCAAATTTACGCTCCAGCCTCTCATGGAAAACGCTATTTCACATGGCATTAAAGACAGCAACCAGCCGCTATCCGTCACCGTCACAATTTCCAAAAAAGGCGAACGCCTGCTATTTAGCATGGAGGATGACGGCGCGGGCATCCCTCCTGAGAAATTATCAGAACTCAACCGTGCGCTTAACTCCATGGAACGCTCGCCTGAAATCATTTCCGACGGTCATTCCGTGGGACTTAGAAATGTCAATGCACGGCTGGCATTATACTTCGGCAAAGGCAGCCGCCTCTCCCTATCGGGCGCTCCCGGAATAGGCGCTTGTGTGCGCTTTGAAATTCCTTACCGATTGCAAGAATAACAAACACTTTTCACCCCAAATCTACGGAACTGTTCGCTGAAATACTGCTGCAACGCACGATAGATTAGCCCATCTTCTGTTTTGCCGCCTGATACTGCCGGCTCTCATAAGCCTCAAGCTCCTTTAAGCCCATCTGTTCCATCTGTCGTATAGCCTCCTGATATTTCTGTATACAATGCTCCGCAGAATCACTGGTCAGGATTTCAATCTCCGCGCCGCTGTAATAATGTTCTATCGTTTCTTTTATCAGCTGCATTTCATTATCGCTGGCTACGGAGGCGGCGTCTACCGCCTTGCTGTCATATATCTTGCAGCCTTTATACTGTTTGCGGAAATCCTCCCGCTCAGACGTCGGCTGATACTTTTGTACAACCGTCCAGTCCACAAAAAATTCCAGGTTCAGATAATACTTTTCCGCCGCCTGCTTGTAATTCTCCTCAAATTCTTTGCTGACAGAATCCCGCATCACATAACTATTGCCCACAATATCATACGTCTCGGTGCCGATAGAGGGCGCTGCATCTAACGTTGTCTCATCCTTCGTCATATAAGAGATAAACCTGGCAATCTCCTTTTGATGCTGTGTTCCCGCATAGACCATTGTAACTGTCCAACCGCCGGAAGAAACTGACTTCAAATTCGGCATATTGCCCGCATCGCCCCGCACCTGGCCGACATACACCATCTGGGCATTGCGGTCATTGCTATATAAAATGTCCTTTGCCTCCTGTACATTGGCATAACCGGTGCAGAAAAAAATCCTCCCGGACTGCACCTGTTTTCTCCTCTGGCTAAGGCTCTCAGTAAATTCCTCCGGCAGCATCAACCCCTCCCGGTAGAGCTGGTTGCCAAACTGCAATGCTTCTAACCACTCGGGCTGCCGGTATTTCGACAGATAATTCCCCTTCTCGTCTTCCACCTTCATGCCAAACTGTTCCGCAAGATTTCTTGTCCACCAGCCCGCATAGGGAATGACTGCCTGCCCCTTATACGTCAGCCCTTTCGCCGCCCGCAAAGCTGTAAGCAGCCCCTCTTTGGTCCGCAAATCCTCCATAGGCACCCCTGTCTGCGCCAAAAGGTCGCTGCGCACATAATTATTGTTGTGTGTTCCCAGATAGCCCCCATATTGCGGGTTTACGCGCTCCGGCCCATAATAATAACTGGCAATGGAATACCAGTTTCCGTCTTCATTGCGGTACCACTCTTTCATGGAATCCGGGATATTGACATCCGGCGCATATCGCTCAAACAACGGTTCTAAAGGCACTGCCAGGCCAGAATTTTCTATCAGCAGACGTTCCGCTGCCCCCGCCTCCACAGTAATTAAATCTGGCAGGGAATCTGTGGCGATCAGGGCGTCTAAATCTGTCAGATCTCCCGCTTTTATTTCCAGGTTTACGCCTGTATTTTTGAGGATTTTGCCATCTGCAACATTTTTCTCGGGATTCCAGACTTTATCATATCCTTCCTCCGCCACAAACCAGGTAAGCGTGACAGGCTCCTCATGCTCCGCCTGAAAATTTTCTGTCCACATCTCTATTTCTGCACAAAAATACAACGTGCCTGCGAGTAATATTACAAAAACCGTCTGTAGCATTTTTTTCATCGCCGTCCCTCCCCTGGTGCATCTGTTTTTATGGGCGGAAAAGAGGTTTCCTGCGAAACCTCTCCTCTCATTTATGGCAAATCTCCGCCTCAGCTTCTATTTCTCTAACCGCAATCTCTGCCTCAGCTTTTATTTCTTTATCGGCTATCTCTTCCTCTGCGCTTATTTCTTTATCTTAACTTTTACAACAGGACTGTACGTTCCACAGATTTTCTTACCCGCGCTGTCCTTTTTGTAGGCGCACACCTTCACATAATACGTCTTACCCTTTTTCAGCTTCTTAATAGTCTTCGGTGATTTCGACGCTGTTGTATTCTTTACCGTACCCTTCCTGAACTTTTTGGAAGTGGAATAAGTAATCTGATAACCAGCGGCGCCCTTTACCTTTTTAAAAGTTACCTTGATCGTTTTCTTGGCAGAATTCTTAACGGAAGGCTTCTTTACCCTGGCCGGTTTTACAACTTTCTTCCAGCGGGCATACAGCGTTGTGTTCTTTGTAATCTTCACAGTACTGTTCGCTGTAATCTTCGTACCCTTTGTCTTGGCCGTATACCATCCCGAGAACGTATAGCCTGCCCGTTTGGGGGAGGCAAGCGTTCCGTACTTCTTGCCATAGGTAACTGTTTTGCTCTTAGTCTTTAATGATTTTCCGCCATTCACATTGTAGGTCACTTTATAGGTTTTTGGCGCTACAGTTGGCAGATTTCCCTGGCGCATCAGACTAATATCATCTACGACCACCCAAGGCGCAAGCCCCTCTGCGCCTGCACAGGAAAGCCTGGTTCCTACCTTAACGCTTTTCACATTTCCGTCAATCGGGATATCCGTGATAATCGCCTGATAGAAATCTTTCCATACATTGTTTATCTTAATCTTTGTCTTATAATTTTTTACTGTGCCATCCTTGTTCGTCACAACAGCATACAAACCGGACGTGTCTTTCACCTGCCCCACTGACGTCCCCTGATACCAGGCGTACAGCGTATACAGTCCTGAGGGCAGTTCCTGGGAGATTGTCTGCTCCACTTTGAAATCAATCTCTTTTCCCACTTCTGCCCAGCCGGTGTAATAGTAAGAGCCGGATTTCGCATTGGATGAATTCGGCTTATCTATAAACGCATTGTTATAATCATTGACTTCCATATAATTGGTGAGCGTCCATCCCGCCGCATCCTTGCCGTCGTTCTCCTCAAAGCTGCCGTTTGCCACATAGTTCTTGCCTGTAATATTCACCAGACAAGTTGTTTTCCAGGTGTTTGCCGCCACACTGATGGTATCGCCATCACCAGCGTTCGTATAGGAAAATGCCCCGACCGAGCCATCGACTGTGTACTCTCCGAAGGACGCCGTTTTCAATTTCGCTACCTGCGCTGCATTCCAGGTGACAGGAACGTCAATGGCGGTTCCATCATTTAAGTTCGCCTTGACGGTCGCCGGAAGCTTAGGCGTTTCTTTGTAACCCATCTGACAAGAAGCTGTATCTACGGTACTTACCCTGGTCGGCCCTTCCGCCCCTGTATAAACCCATTTGTATACGTTGATGGAAGGCAGCGCCTTTCCGGTAAAATCAAAGAGCGCCTGATTATTCCATTCACTTCCGTTCCTATCATCCTTAATCTCCGGGTCTGTCTCCTTAGCATAAATGGAGCCCCAGCCCGAGCCGTAAAGTCTCCATGCTTTCATATTGGACGCCAGCACTGCCTCCGCGTCTGCCGCGCCTTCTTCATACACTGCGGGCGGCACCCATGCCGGCTCCCAATAAAAGGTGCCAATTCCTTTCTCTCCGACTGCCGCAACCGCCGCAATAGCGTCGCGGACTGCTGCCGCCTGTCCCTCTGCATCTACCGGATAATTGAATTCCATATCGCCTGCGCCCTCAAATACTTTGTCAGGATAACCGTCTCCATCCTTATAAGTCCAGGCATAGGAAATCTCTGCCACCATGACCTTTTTGCCATATTTGTCGGCAATCTTTTTCAGGTTTGTCGTCAAAGTCTGCGCCGTGCCGTGCCAGAACGGATAGAAAGAACTGGCAAACACATCGTAGTCCACGTTCTGATAATCCAAGGCGTCCGCTTTGCCCATCTGGTAACTCTCGCTCTGCGGGTCGGTGTAATGGATGGCAATGAGAATATTGGGGTCAATGGCACGGACTGCCGCGCTTCCCGCCTTTAACAGCTTATAGACATTGTCATCATTCGTCTCACCGGCCATGCCGTTGTTAATCTCATTGCCGATCTGTACCATGCCCACGTCCACGCCTGCTTCTCTCAGCGTATTGATGCTGTCTGCTGTAAACTTTGTGAGAGCAGCGGTCTTCTGTTCTAAATTCATGCCCTTCCATTCCTTGGGCACGCTCTGTTTCTTGGGGTCTGCCCAGAAATCAGAATAATGGAAATCGAGCAACACCTTCATGCCATAATAAGTGGCAATCTTCCCCATTTCGGTCACATTTTCAATACCGCAATTCCCTGCACCGTAGCCTTCGCGATATACCTGCGTCCCATTTGCCAGAAAGTATTCGTCATATCCTGCACCCGCAAAATAGGAAGGATCGTCCGGTGATACGCTGGTCTGCGGTTCAATGATCCATCTCTTTTCCGTCTTAGTTACCTGGCTGGCATTGTACTCATTCCCAGCCTCATCTACATATTTATAATTGCCGTTTTCATCCACAACATACGGACAATTCCACAAACGCAGACGCACATAATTAACGCCAGCCTCTTTTAAAATTTGGAAAAGGTTCTTTTCTCTTCCTTTCTCGTCATAATATTTGACGCCGCTTTGTACCTCGCTGATATAGGTGGAGACATCCACACCGTGAATGAAATCATTGGAAAGCCCGTCTACTTTCTGTACCGTTATCGGCGCATTCTTCACTGCCTGGCTGGCCTCCAAAGACACATTTTTGATGCCATACCATTCGCCCGCCGGCACTTCTCCGCTGATGGTAACGGTCACGCTCTGCCCCTCTGCGACAGTAACCGTCTTTGTAGAAATAACATTATTCGTGCCCCAATTGTCATCCCAGCCATTTTGAAGCAGGGGCACTGTCTCTTCTTTTCCGCTGTCATTATTTTTGATTGTCAGCTTCAAGGGATTTGACGCGCCTTCATTTCCGACGATAGCCGCCTTCGCCACATAATCGCCTGCCGCCATGTTATCAACCTTCTGGTTGATAGAAAACAAACCGGCATTTTCTCCCCACAAACTCAGATTTCCATTTTCAAACTTATAACCATAAGTTCCTGTGCTGGTCCAGCCGTCTAAGTTCTCTGCTAATGCTCCATTTTGCAGCGTACCGTTTACGGCTGCCAGAACGGTATCCGGCAAATTGCCGTCAACGGGAAATGACAAAAGCAGCAGACACAGACTGAGAAATATGCCTACTGCTTTTTTTAATCTTTTCTTCATCCTATTCTCCTCCTTATCCTCCTGCCCATCCGTTTGATTCGCTATCCCTGGACAGATGTCTTTGTTCTGCTCTTTCATGATAAGAAGAAGCGCACAGGAAAAAAAGACCATTTTTATGAAAAAGATACCATTTTTTGTTTTTTAATCATATTGAATCATCTCGTCCACATTCTCATGAAGACGGCTCAAGTATTCCTCCATCTCCTCCCTGAGCTCCTCGCGGCGCAGTGCAAATTCAATATTGGCCTGGATAAATCCCACCTTACTACCCACATCGTAGCGGTGTCCTTTGAAATCATAAGCATACATTGCCTGTTCCTTCGCCAGACGTTTGAGAGCATCCGTCAGCTGAATCTCGCCGCCTTTGCCTACATCCTGCGTCTCCAGGAAACGGAAAATTTCCGGCGTGATGATGTATCTGCCCAGCACAGCCACATTGGAAGGCGCCTCCTCTACAGAAGGCTTCTCTACCATATCATTTACTTTGTATACGCGCTCATCCACCTGCTTACCAGCGATAATTCCGTATTTATTTACAACCTCATGCGCCACTGTCTGCACGCCCAGGATGGACGTCTGGTACTCCTTAAAAACGTCAAGCATCTGTCCCAGGCAGGGTTGCTTGGAAATTACCACATCGTCTCCCAAAAGCACAGCAAACGGCTCGTCCCCGATAAAATGCTGTGCTGCCAAAATCGCATGTCCCAAACCTCTGGGCTCCTTCTGGCGGATATAATGGATATTGGCCATTTCAGAAATTTCTCTTACCATGTCCAGCATTTCCTGTTTATCGCCTTTTTCAAGCTCCAGCTCCAGTTCAATGGAACGGTCAAAATGGTCCTCTATGGAACGCTTATTCCTTCCGGTCACCACAATGATATCCTGGATTCCAGCCTCCACCGCCTCTTCGATAATATATTGAATGGTGGGCTTGTCCACAATCGGCAGCATTTCCTTGGGCTGCGCCTTCGTTGCCGGCAGGAACCTCGTCCCCAGCCCCGCCGCAGGAATAATGGCTTTTCTTACATTCATCATATATTCAGTCTCCTTTTCATGTCTACGAGAGCGTAAATTCTCCTGATTCCTTTGATTTGATATTCATGATAATGGAACAATCTGCCAAATGCTCATAATTCACTTCCAGATTATACTTGACCCTCACGTCAATATTGTCTTCCGTCTCCGCAATATCCACGCTCTTAGCATCAATGCCAATTAAAAGGCTTCCAAAAGGGGTATTGTAATAAGAAACATTTTTCTTATTTTTCTCAAACACCATATGTACGTTGGAGACGCCCTTTTTCGTGATGTCCAACGAATCGTCCGTGAGCTTGATGATATTGTGTGTGTTACCATCAAACCCCTCCATTACTTCATCATACAGGATATAGTGTTTTCCATTCTTCTTGTAATAATCTCCGGCTGTAATCACCTCTACCGGTTCAACATCTTCTTCATCCTGGGCCGCAAACTGCAGCCCGCTGATTGACAACAGCACATCTTTCGTCATATCTACTCCTCAATATGTATCAACTGCGCCTCTTCAATCTCGCAGGGTAAAATTGAATTGGCAAAATTTTTAAACTTCTCTGCTGCATCGCTGACATAGAACTGATACATCGGCTCCACGGGCATCTTGCCGTCATTGGAAATCCCATGCTGCTCCAACAGCCGTTTCAGTCCCTGCGCCGTCTCATATGCGGGATTTACCAAATTGACGCTCTCTCCCATGATTTCACGAATCATAGCGCGCAGCAATGGATAATGGGTACACCCCAGGATCAAGGTGTCAATGTCCGACTCCTGAAAATATAGAAGGTAACGTTTCGCCACCTGGACAGTAACGGGGTCTTTGAGCCATCCTTCCTCCACCAGAGGCACAAACAGGGGACATGCCTTGCCTAAAACCGTTGCCTCGGGATTATGCCTGTGTATCATCTCCGTGTAAATATGGCTCCCTACGGTTCCTTCCGTCCCAATCACGCCGATTCTACCATTGTGCGTAATTTCTGCCGCGACCTTCGCCCCCGGCTTGACAACGCCGATAATCGGCATCTTCATTTCCGGCCGGATTTTCTCAAGGGCAAATGCACTCGCCGTGTTACACGCCACCACAATTGCCTTCACGCCCTTAGATTCCAGGAAGTGGATAATCTGCCGGGAATATCGGACTATGGTTTCTCTGGACTTACTTCCGTAAGGCACACGCGCGGTATCGCCAAAATAGATAATCCGCTCCTGCGGGAGCTGGCGCATAATCTCACGTGCCACCGTCAGTCCTCCCACACCGGAATCAAACACCCCAATGGGCGCATATTTCTGATTTTCTAAAGATTCGCTCATCTCATTTTCTCCACAAAATTGGTTATACACATGTATATTAACCGTTTTGGTGAGAAAATGCAAGTGGTTGGAAAGATTTACAGAAGTGGCTTGTCACCATTCATTTCCCCAAGAGCTCTTTGACCTTCTCCACCAGAGCAAACTTAACCTCGTAATTTTTATTTTCCATCAGGCTCTTATACTCTTCCGGGGTCAATGCACGCTGCAAAGACTCCTTCGCTTCATCATCCACGACCTCATAAACACTGTTAAAAAAGCAGAGATTGGGGTACATCACGCACCACCAATTGTGCCCGCCGCCATCTCCAATCACAACCTCCAAAGCCTCATATTTCCCCGCTGGGAACGTGTAATCCCCATATGTCTTTTCTGGAAAATCGGTAACTGTCAGCGACGCCTGCACATCATATGTATATCCTTCCTGCGCAATGACTTCCTGCGCTGTCTCTTCAATCCCTGACAAATTTTCTTTGACCGCCTGTCGGCTGGCATTAATATCGGAAACACCCGAAAGTTTGGGCTGCATAAAACTGCCGACGGCATCGCGCACCTTGAGTTTCAAATCCTGATCCGCCTGTGCGTCGCTGTTTGCCAGCACATGGAAGCGAATGACTTTTCCCGCAATCTCCTCAACCATCCGCTCCTGTCTGCACTGCCAAATTCCGCAGCAGGACAACACTGCCGCTATCACTAAAATACTTGTTCTCAACCAAATTTTCATCCTACATACCTTCCTTAAAAAATATTGCCGGCTAAGGAAAGTATTGCCAAAAAATCATACTTTACACAAAATTTTTTGCCTTAAATTTTTTACCAATCCAGGATTTCAATATCCACCTCAAACACATGCCGGGCACTCTTATTGTACTCTTGGGGCCGGTTCTGATATTTCCAATAAAGTCCACGGTTCAACCCGCCCAGTGAGACGTAGCTGTTTGTGATGTCAACGCCGTATTCTTCCCGCAGCCTTGCGGCTGTTTCCTGCAAATCCGCTGTAATATGCTTCTCCATCCTCTGCGCGACTTGGTACTGCTGCCCGACCGAATTTATCTGCCCGGTCTTCATCCTGCCCTGCCCCTTGATGGACACAGTAACCACAGGCGTCCCTTCTGCCTCATCCACCGATAGTACTGTCTGGATATTGGAGACCTCCGCTGCCTCGTCCCACTCCGGCTCACACAAGAAAGATTCCAGCAGATTTTGACACAGAAACGTTTCCATAGCTTCCTCAACCGTGAGGATTCCACAATAATCAAAATTTTCTACGGCCGCATATCCAGTAATCGTGGGACGGTTTCCCTGCTCCGTCAATACCGGAATCAGCAAAAGTTCATCCTGATTATGCCACTGATTGATAAGGCTGCCAATCGTGGCAATTTTTTTCTGCCTGAAATCTTTTTGGCTCTCTAACATTTCCTCAAGGTATGTTCCCATGGAACCTTCTGTCTCCTGCGTCAGCGTAAGGATTTCCGCCGCCGAACTGCCGCCGACAAACAGGCTGATGTTTCTGGCTGCTGCCTCCTGTTGCTCCCAGGCAAGAAGCAAACTGCGCAGACGTCGGGAATCCGCAATCAGGTTCTTGCCCAACACCACCGCCTTGATATGGTTGTAATCGAGAATGCGGTTTGTATTGTTCTCATAAGACTTGTCTATATGATACATATCCATGCCCTCTAAAGACATTCCCATCGGGGTATCCGTGGTCTTGCCCTTTTCCGATATCTGGGCAAGGTCTGGGAAATCAAAACTGACTACCAGATTCCGCTCTCTCGCTTCCCTGTCATTTCCTTCAAACGCCTCCTGCAAATCTATGCCAACTGCCAGCGGAAAACTGCGCTGTTCAAGCTCCGCCGACTCACAGCCGCCAAGAAAAAACATCCCCAGAAATGCAGCCGCCAAAACCATGCGCTTACAAGACAAAACTTTATTCTTCTTCATTGGACGCCGCCCCCTTTCCCCTCTTGCTGCCCAGCCTGACCTGGTACAGCAGCAGCAACAGCAACAAAATCAAAAACATTCCCGGCAACGCGATAAAATTCTGGTAGATCTCGTAGATATCTGCCAAAAAGCGGTGTTCCGACAACCCCTTGCCTATAAAAAATGCAGCCACGGCAACGGCATACAGACAGTAATGGCTCTTCGATTCATGACATAACTCCTTCAGAATTAATGTTCCCTGGAAAACCCCTGTGTTCAAGAGCGCAAACAAGGCAAAAAACCACACTGCCGTCATCAGAACATCCTGCCTCGTAAAAAAACCTCCCGGCAGATTTATCATGCCCATCAACGTGAGAATTGGACGTTCCAGGACACCCATGGCATTCTGGCCAAACGCACCCAGAAGGATCAGATAAATAATCCCATTTAAGCAGACTGCCACAAACAACGCCTGTCTCCCGCAGGATGCCATCTTCTGCGGCTTCCTGCAAAAAGGCACGAGGAACAGCATCGCGCTGAATGGCAACAAAAAAATCAAAACCGATGTGCTGCCTTTTATAAGCTGCGGCCCGCCGGAAGCTGCAATCGGCGTCCAATATGCGGTGTTCACCTCCGGTATGGCAAAAAATAACATCAAAAGCAAGGGAACCCCGAGAAACCAAAAAATAATTTCATACACTCTCGCCCGGCCCTCAATTCCCCGGATGCTCCCATATATGGCGAGAAGCAACAGAACAATACTAACACCCACAAAGGAGCCTTCCGGTAAAAGCCAACTCAGCGTCAACGCCGTAAGTTCATACACCACATAACCGGATAAAGTCACAAAATATAAGAAATAAAATACCATGAACACATCGGCAATAATTTGCCCCGCCGTGTCCTTCATATAGCCATAGTAATCATCTTCAATATGCTTTATATTGGCGCCCATCAGCCATAGCAGAACAGCGCCGGCTGCCGCTCCAAACAACAGACAAAAAATTCCGTCCGCGCCTGTCATAGCAGAAAAAATTCCCGGGAGCACGAGGCTGCTCATGCCAAAAATATCGAGGATAAAAAGCCTCCTTATCTGCCGTAACGATATTTTAAAATTATCTGCAAACATCTTGCCTCCTATTTCCCCTCTCCATTTCTTTTTTCCTCACCGTTAAATTTCAACCGGGTACGCGCACCCTGCCGGGTATATACCGGGCGTTTCACTAAGAAATCCAACGGCAGGCGCAGGAATGTGTCGCGCTCATCCTGATAACCGTTTAAGTCCGCTCCCACAAAGGGCGCAAGGTAAGGGATGCCAAAACTCTCCAAATGGGACAGATGAATCAGTACCGTCAAAAGCCCGACAAGGAACCCGAAAAATCCCAGGGAACCGCACAAGAAAATAAATATAAATTTGAGAATACGAAATGCGGTGGCGAATTCTTCATTAGGCACCGCAAAAGAACACAATGCCGTCAATGCTACCACAATCACGACAATCGGGCTGACAATATTAGCGTCCACAGCCGCTTGTCCGATTATCAGGCCACCGACAATACCAATCGTATTGCCGTTTGCCCCCGGCAGACGCACGCCCGCCTCCCGCAGTAATTCAAAGGCTACTTCCATTATCAGCACTTCCACCATCGCCGGAAAAGGAACGCCCTGCCTTGCCGCCGCCAGCGACAACAGTAAATCAGTGGGCAGAATCTGCGTGTGGAAATTCGTCACCGCAAGGTAAAGCCCCGGCAATACCATCGCCAAAAAGGACGCCACATAGCGCAAAACCCTGGTAAAAGAGGCAATCTCCCAGCGGCTGTAATAATCGTCGCTGGTCTGAATAAAGGTATTATATGTTGTGGGCAAAATTAACGCTACCGGAGAATTATCCGACAACAGAACAATCCTTCCCTCCAAAATTGCCATCGCCGCGCGGTCGGGACGCTGTGTGGTCTGAAACTGCGGAAACGGCGAATATTTGCGCCGTTCCGTGAGCTGTTCGATAATCCCGCTGTCCAGCGCGCCGTCTATCTCAAACTCCTGTAGCCGTTTCTCAATCTGCTCTAAGATTTCCGGGTGGATCAAATCTTTGATATACACAAGGTCAACATTCGTGTTCGTGCGCCTGCCCACAAAAGTCTCTTTCACCTTCACATGAGGGCTGCGCAATCGTTTGCGGATTAACGCCGTATTTAATTTGATAGATTCAGAAAAACCTTCGTTTGAGCCGCGGATTACTTTTTCCGATTCCGTCTCATACACGCCTCTCCCGGGATAACCCTTGTCCGGGATTTTGATGGCCTTGTTATAGCCATCCAGAAAAAAGATGGCGTCCCCGGTAAGCATCGCCTGCGCCGCATCTTCGATGGTCTCAAATGGTTTGGCGTCAGAAATATCATAATAGTTATCCCTCACATAACCGGCAAGCTCGCTCTCCGGCAGCGTGCGCAATTTTTCCAACAACTTGCCCACCGCTGAATCCTTCCAGTCCACATTGCTGATTGCCACCTCTATATAGGCAATGTAACACTCGCTCTCTAAATTTTTACCGACCTTTATCTTACGCTTTTTGATATCTTCACTATCCGAAAACAATTCCTCAAAATTTGTGATATTATCCTGCAAATCAGGGGTAATCTGTATTGGCATACGTTCCTCCTAAACAAAAAGGATAAGCATTCGCTTATCCCTATACTCCATTATTATTATATTTTCCCAAATTTTCCTTTTTATCCAATTTTATATAGATTACCAGCATACTTCTTAATATTTATACATATAAGCCTCTCATCTTTTTATACATATAAGCCTCTCATCCTCTATTAAATATGCCTGTCAAATACACCTGTCTTGCCAGAGAGCCTTCTCTGAGCTCAGTGTAAGCCCGCTGGGCCAACACTTCATCATCAAACAGTCCAAACACAGTAGGCCCGCTGCCGCTCATCATGGCATTCAAAGCCCCCAGCCGCATCATCTCCTCACGAATTTCCGCAATCACCGGATAATTGGGAATCGTCACAGTTTCCAGGACATTTCCCATATTGGCTGCAACCTTGTGCAGATTGCCCTCACGTATTCCCGACAACAGAATATCAATATCGGGATGAGCATCAATCTCGTTCAATTTCAAATTTTCATAGACAAACTTTGTGGACACGCTAATCTGCGGTTTGGCTACCACCACCTTACAGGACGGCATCGGCGGCAATGGCGTAAGCTTCTCCCCGATTCCCTCAGCGAGCACAGTTCCCCGCATAATACAGTAAGGCACGTCCGCGCCAATCTTTACGCCGCGCTCCATGAGCTGCCGCTTAGACAAATTTAAATGAAACATCCGATTTACGCCATACAATACCGCCGCAGCATCGGAACTTCCGCCCGCCATTCCCGCTGCAACCGGGATGAATTTCTGTAAGTCAATAAATATGCCCTGTGCAAGCTGAAACTCATCCGCCAGCATCTTGGCTGCACGGTATGCCAGATTACTCTCATTTTCCGGAACATAGAATAAATTGCTCTTTAACTGAATCCCGGGCTCTTTCATCTTCCTTATTGTTATCTTATCGTACATCTTGAGCGTCTGCATAATCATGCGCACCTCATGGTAGCCGTCGTCCCTGCGGCGCAGCACATCTAATCCCAGATTTATTTTCGCAAGAGCCCGTAATCTCATCTCATACATGATATTTCTCCTATATCATTATCTACCGTGATACATGTTATTTCCTTAGATTGTTTCCATTGACAATCATTTGCCAAACAACCCTCTCACAAAAACTTACCCATATTATATGCGCTTTTAAAGTTAAAATCAATAAAATAATGCAAAACACTCCCGCTTCTCATCCTGCTACACGCAGATTTCCTTAGATATAATCACATATATCGTATAAGATTTTCAAGATATGCTGAATCTGGTATCTCTGAGCTGGCTTCAACGATTCCAGTGTACAGATGATTTTCTCGCTTCCGCAGTTCTCCGCCTTCTCCCCAAACAAGATGTAATCACAGCTCGCAGACAAGGCTGTCGCTATCCTGCTGAGTGTGTCCGCTGAGAAGCCCTTCTTGCCTGTCTCAATCTCATACAAAAATTTCGCTGAGATTTCTACCTTTTCCGACAATGCTTCCCTTGTGTAATTCTGAATTTCCCTTAATTCCCTAATTCTACCACCAACTTGTGCATTAGACATAATTCTCCTCCATATGCCAAAATTTTACATCTTTTGGCAAAGAATTATAAACCAACAATTGCTCCAAAATAACTCAACTAAAGTTCCTCTTTCTAGCATAACACTCTCTAAGCCCCATGTTTACAGGCTTTCTCAAATAAAATATTTTTTAACTGAACCGGCAAAAATATAAAATTTTCTACATTAATTGCCCATTTTTACATCATCCGGCAAGAATCTCCTGCAATTCATGCAAAAATTTTCTCTTCCCACACAAAATCTGTTATCCTAATTCTGTTCAAAGGAGGTTTCACATGCAGGCAATCAGAAATTCACTTATGGAAAAATACGGTTTAAGCAGGTATCAAGTTGCACAACTTACATTCCTGGCAAAAACCGTCGCCTCAGATGTAAGCAAGATGTTCATTATGGCGCTCCTATTCCACCGGCAGTTTACTCTCTTTTTGTTTGCACTTGCCGTAATGCTGGCGCTTAGATGCTCTACCGGAGGAATCCATTTCTATACATACTTTGAATGTTTGGCCGGTTCCATCCTTTATCTATGGCTGGCAATTTCCCTGCTGCCACGCATAACGCTGCCCTTGCCTCTGATGACCGTATTGTCCGCGTTCTGCGCGCTAGGCTGCTTCCTCATAGGGCCTGTGCCCTCGCGTTACCGCCCGCCATACACGGAAACATTCAAAAAACGATG
>CAJUTD010000053.1:17444-22805 GCA_910589635.1 uncultured Lachnospiraceae bacterium
TGCAAAATTATCATCGCCACATTTATTCTGCTTTACACGCTCACTTTATGTATAATGCCAGAATCGTCCTATATCATTGTCGGATTCTGGGTTATTATATTACATTTCTTGCAGCTTTTAGCGGCAAAATACACAAGAAAGGAGAGCGAATAACATGGTAGCAAGTCTTTTAACAGTATGCCTTTCATTTTCCTGGTGGATTAAAAACTCTATTGTCAGTGCATTTTTATTTGGCGAATACCCCTATCCCCAGGAAGAGGACTTCGAGTAAACTCCTGTCTAAAGGAACAATAACTCCGACAGGAAAAGTGCGGACAATCACTCTTGGCTGCCCGCACTTTTAACTACCAGCGTAAACATGATCCAATTTTCCTGTCTTATCTCTATATTCTCACAGCGTATGCCCATCTCCCACTCATTGCACAATGACTTCACATGGTGCAATCCCAGGCCGCGTCCCTCCCCTTTTGTGCTGCCTCCCAGCTTAAACCACTGCTCGATTTCTGCGTACGGCACATATGCAAATTGATTACGAATTTTAAAGTAATAACTGTATTCATCTGCCGCAACAGAAAATGAAATCTTCCCTTGCCCTGCATCTTTATACGCTTCCGCCGCATTGTCGATAAGAATGCCCAGAACTTCGATCAAATAATAATTGGGAACTGCCATACGTTGCAGTTTCGTATGTATCTCGCATTCCACGCACAGGCCACGCTCCTCCAGTTCCTGAAACTTTCCGTATAAGAATCCTGCCAGGACGTCGTTACCGATGAGCGATAGGCTGTTATGCCTATTTTCCCAAGCCAGTTTATTGCCATACTTCCTCTGAGCTTCCACGAGCTCGTCGTACGTTTTATAAGTATAATGGAATGAAAAAATTGCCGCTAGATGATTTTTGAATTCATGTTGCCGCAATCTCACCTTATGTAGGAGCTCACTGTACTTCTCCTGCAAACGTATGTTGTTATCCAACTCTTTCTCTATCTGCCCAATCCTTTCCTGAGAACTGTTCCATTTACTAACCAGCACCACAATCATAAGAACCGCCGGAACTGCAAACACAAACATCTCCGCCTGTACTCCCTCAGACATTTTGTCCTGTATCAACAAAAACACAATAACAAACCCCACAAAACCAAGTATGCCCGCAACATATTTATTCTTGACAAAAATATATTTTCGCAATCTATCTAACTTGTTTCCCGGCAGAATTAATATACAACACAACGCTTCTGTATCAGCAATAATTACTCGCATTGTCTCATTATCCGGTATAAAAATGCTTGTAAAAATTAGACAGATAAATTGAAACGATGTCATAATTACACCAAGTAAAAATATACTAATTCCCGTCATAACAAACGATTCTGTAAATTTTGCCTTGCAATACACAAAATAAATAATATAGATAATTCCCACCGCACCCCTGCTAATCTCCAAAAAGTTAAACATTCCCAAGAATAGAACGTGTATTATCACCAAACATACTGTTTTCATATCCAGTCTAATTTTCTGCCCATACAGTCTATGGAGACAGACAACAATCGTTACACCCTCAATTACTAAAGAAATCAGCGTAATCATATCTCAATCCCATAAATACAAGCAGCTGTTGTTCTCATCCCGATTATTAAAGAAATCAGCACAATCCATTTATTCCAATAGTTCTTTAAAAGATTTTTTATACATGATGCCAATTTCCACCGTCTCTGCTCCGCCTCTGAGCTGAATCACCTGATTGGGAATATCCACATTATGTATAAACTTTTTATTGACTACTGTACTCCAGCTGCATTGTATCATATCCTCGCTGTCTGCCTCCGCCAAAAATTTCTTCAAAGTGACATAGGGAATACTCAGCATATCTCCCTGACATGTATGAATTTCTAAAGCGTGATTCTGCGTACTGACATACACGATATCTTCACTGTTGACCGACAGGATAATCCCATCCTTACGGAAATATAAAGTTTTGGGCGGCTGGCAATTTACAGGGAATTTCAAGCATTGCCGCATCAATTCTTTTACCTTTTCAGGATCAAAAGGCTTTTCCACAAAACTATAACAATGTAATTTCTCATAAGTGCACAGTTTCGCGTCCTCCAAAGATGTCACAAAAATAACAGGCGTAAAAACGTACCTCTCAATTTTACGGATGCTGTCAACGAATTTTAGCCCGGATGAATCTCCCGGGCTGCTTGGTTCTAAAATAACGTCTATTATAAACAAATCAATATCACGCTCTAAAGCATATTGATATGCATCTTTTATGTTGTCACACCGGAACAGTGAATTCTGTATATCCAGCTCACTTGCCAATGACACAAGATGTTCCATCGCCGCATAATTATCTTCCAAAATCAAAATCTTTTTCAATGACATCTCTCCATCATTCGCTCATCGAAGAATATCATGATATGCCTTTATGCGATCAAACATCTTCCTCCTCGTATCATCCTCTATCAATTCTACCAGGTAGGAAACTTCTCCTCCCAAACCGTTCACGTCATTTAAAATGATGGAAAACGGAACGCCTATCTCCTCCGACACCTTCCATATAATCTCGCTGTCTGGAAGTGCGCTGCCATTTTCCATACTGCGGAGTTTTTTCACGTCAATGTCCAATATGTCTGCCATTTCTTTCTGGCTGTAATCCATCCCTCGCCGAAAAGAGTAAAAAATGGTCTTGTCATCTTTGCACGGCGTCAAGGAATAATGTATCATCTCTATCTTTTTATAGACATCCCACTTTATATCCAATGCACGATTTCTATACAAATGTTCAACCACAGGGCCAAGCATGCCCAAATAGCATTTCAACTCCTCATATGTACACGTTTTGAAAAATTCTTTATATTCTGTCCTACACCGATATCCGGTAAAAATATAATAAATATCAAAATCTGTCTCACATAGGCACTTCATTTCATAGTAAGTAAACCTACGGCTGCCCATCTCAGCCTTGCTGTAATGGCTTTGAGTCATCCTCAATTTCTGTCCCATTTGCAGCTGAGTCCACTTCCTGGATATACGTTCTTCTTTGAGCCTGTCTAAAAAATCCTGATATTTTGTACACATGGGTAATTTTCCTCGAACTACGGTTCTATATAATACTTATACCCATTTTAAGACATTTTATTTGCCCATAATGCACCTATTTAGGACTAAAAGTAATTTTTCTAGTAAATAATGCTTCTTTACAAGTATAACATGGAAAATCTCTGGAAGTCAACGCAGGTAAAATTTTGACCACGGAAATCAATTTTGTAGAATCAAATGCCAAAAGGTAAAAATTTTTAAACAGTGTTAATTTTTTCCTGTCACTTCCGATATAAATAGTGAGAACTATAAATATCATGGTTACGGATAACCAAACTATCATGCCAAGGAGGGATACATCATGAGTGTAAACAGTGTAAATAGCACGACCGCTTATACCTCAACTTATCAGAGAACTTACAATAACGATACCACAAAGGCAGCCGAGGAGAAGAAGAAAGAAAGCGGCGTAGTATATGAGAAAGGCAGCTCTTCCACCAAGGGCATCTATGCAAAGGAAGATGTAGTTGCACGTTTGAAGAAAGATGCAGAAGACAGGACTTCCCAGCTGAGAAGCCTGGTTCAGCAGATGATGGGCAACCAGGGTAACAGAATCGGACAGGCAGACGACATGTGGCGTTTCCTGGCAAAAGGCGATTTCACCGTTACTCCTGACGTGAAAGCTCAGGCTCAGAAAGATATTGCAGACGACGGTTACTGGGGCGTGAATCAGACTTCCGACCGTATCATCGAATTTGCAAAGGCTCTGGTAGGGGATGACCCTGAGAAAGCTGAGCAGATGCGCGCAGCATTTGAAAAGGGCTTTAAGGCAGCTACCAAGTCCTGGGGCAAAGAGCTTCCCAGCATTTCCCAGAGAACTTACGACGCTGTAATGTCTAAGTTTGACGATTGGGCAGGCGTAGAATCAAAGGCTTAATCCCAGGCTCACAGGCAGAACAGCCATTGGCATATACATTCGGAAGATGGCTGTAAACGGCAGACAAGGCGCCCACTTTCACACATGATGTGCTTGAAAGTGGGTTTTTTGTTTATGTCCACTCCAAATAAGCAACAGCTTCCTAGTGTACTGTACCGTTGATATTTGACAAACCTGCTTGCTTATTTATCAATGGTACAGTACACTAGTCCCATTCATGTTTGGCAACACATCATATTGTAGATATTTCACCACATACAGAAAGGACGAAATTATGGCAATCATGCTTCTTCTATGCTGTGCCGTCATCCTCTCCTGTATCATAGCAAACCGCTTTTCTAACAAATTCGGAATGCCCGCACTGCTGTGCTTCATGGCTCTTGGTATGATATTCGGCTCTGACGGTCTATTTAAAATTTCCTTCGACAACTACCAAATGACGGAACAGCTCTGCACCATTGCGTTAATCTTTATCATGTTTTACGGCGGTTTCGGAACCAACTGGCAGACTGCCCGCCCTATCGCGGTAAAGGCTGTACTGCTCTCCACGTTGGGAGTTGTTGCCACTGCGCTCCTCACCTGTCTCTTCTGCTATCAGATCCTGAATTTTTCATTTTCTGAAAGTTTCCTTATCGGTGCAGTCTTGAGTTCCACTGACGCAGCTTCCGTATTTTCCATTCTGCGTTCCAAAAATCTCAACCTCAAGCATTCTACCGCGCCCCTTTTGGAAATTGAGAGCGGCAGTAACGATCCTATGGCATACATGCTTACCATGGTGGCGCTGGCCATGATTTCCGGCAGCAGTGACACTTCCGTACCTGTCATGCTGCTGACACAAATTGGCGTCGGTATCGTCATCGGTGTTGCCTGCGCCTACATCGGCATCCTGGCTCTCAGAAAGGACGATCTGATTACCCTCGGCATGGACACAGTCTTCGTGATTGCACTGGTACTCCTCTCCTACGCATTGCCAACAGTATTAGGAGGCAACGGATATTTGAGCGTGTATCTCACCGGAATTATTTTAGGCAACAGCAAAATTAATAATAAAATTACGCTGGTTCATTTTTTTGATGGGATTACCGGACTGGCACAAATCTTAATCTTTTTCCTGCTGGGGCTTTTATCGTTCCCGCATCTGCTGCCAAACCTGTTTGTGCCGGCTCTGCTCATTGCGCTGTTTCTGACTTTCATCGCCAGGCCGGCTGCCGTGTTCCTGCTCCTTCTGCCTTTCCGTTCGACCCTCAGGCAATGTCTGCTGGTGTCATGGTCCGGCCTGCGCGGCGCGGCATCCATCGTATTTGCCATTATGGTAATTGCCGGCGGCACCAGCTCAGAGCACGATTTGTTCCATATTGTATTTTTTATCTCGCTGCTCTCTG
>CAJUTD010000054.1:0-20256 GCA_910589635.1 uncultured Lachnospiraceae bacterium
TCTGTTCCGCTGGTTTTAGCCGTTGCATTCCCCGATATCCATGCGCCCTGTTTTACGGCCTGTATATTCTTGTAGCTGTCATCCCAATACATGGTATTGTTGTACACCTGATGCCCGATACTTCCTGATTCGCCAACCCAGAGGATGCGGGAACCGTCATATCCGCCGTCATTGACGCTGACATTGTAGCGGACAACAGAGTTAATGGAATAGTAGGGTCCCGGACAAGCCATCCAAAAACCGCCCTTATTGTTGTGGCTATAATTATATTGGAATAAAATATTCTGATTACCGTAATCGGAATCGAAGGCCATACCGTCCTGCGTGCTCTCTGTGTAAGCCGCCTCATTGTTCTGGAATGTTACATTGTTGCAGTCCCATGCCCAGATTGCCGCATGCGCTGGATTTCTGGAATAATACCAATCTTCACTGGCAGCCTTTACTACCAGATTATTTTCTGCCAGACCGCCGTCTGCATTGATTAGAACAATACCGTCCCCGGCAACTTCATGCACATAATTATTCTTTATATGGACATTCGGCCATCCGACCCACGGTTTGCTTCCTGCCTGCTGGCTGCCTGCGCCGCCAACCAAAGTACGCGCTGCCCAGCAGCTCTCCATATAAATGGCTTCATGGCATACCTTATTCACTTCATTTCCCTGAATCTCTAAATCCTTGAAATATGACTCCTTCTCACCGCCGGTCACGAGAACCATGATTCCGCCGGAACCCTTCTTATGCCCTTCTGTACCGTTCGTCGACATATAGCCGTTGACGTCATGGACATAGTTATTGCGGATGGTAACGCCTGCAAGCTCTCCTGCATCATGGTTCTCCACCAGGATTCCGGTCAGCATATACTTGCTCTGGTCGAAAAGAATCTTCCGTCCCGGACTGTTACTGTTGGAGTTCGTCTTGCCCAGTTTCCCTTCCAAGTCTGCCTTATCGATTTCCCAGTTTGTCACTTCCAGATTTTCAATTGTGATAAACTGAGAATTCTGGATATGCACTGCCGCAACGTCTTCTTTCTTTAAATTGCTGCGGTTCTGGCTGTCTAGCCATTTACTTCCGTTGCCATTGATGACGGGATTTTTACCGTCGCCGTATTTGCCAACGATAACCGGGTTTGCCTTCGTACCCCTGGCATTTTTCACCATCAATTTCTCATTGTTCCAGGTACACCCGGCTTTCAAAAGCACTTTACCGCCTGCGCCGAGCTGTAAGGAAGAAGCCTTGTACAGAGATTTCCAGGCCTTGCCTTCCGACTTGCCGTCATTGCTGTCATTTCCGTTTACCGCATCAATATAATATGTACCGTTGTCCCCCGTTACGGTGTCGTCATCCGATACGAGCGAAATGCCCTCGTCTGACAACGTCTTGGCATTGTCTTTCGCCGCATCCGCTGTCAGCGGGCTTGCCATGCCAAAACTGGTCACGACAAGCGCTGCTGCCAGAAACAGGGAGATACCGGATTTCCATGTTTTCTTTCCCATATCTGCCTCCATTAATTTATTTTACCTTCTTGCTCACCACTACCTTGCTCCATGCACCGGTAAGTTTCGTTGTCTTGCCGTTTACTTTTACATTCTTGTATGCACGGATGCGTACATAATATTTCTTACCCTTTTTCAACTTCTTAAACGTAGTGGATGTGGTCTTCGCCTTCTTAATCGTCGCTTTCTTGACACCGGATTTAAAGTTCTTCTTCAAGCAGCACTGTACCTCATATCCGGTTGCTTTCGCGTCCTTGGTCCAGGTCACTTTGAGGCTCTTCTTGCCCGGTTTCAGCGTCTTTAATTTGGCTTTCTTCGGATTAACTTTAATTGTCACTTTCGTCGTTGCCTGTTTATACGTTGTAGTCTCTGAAGCCGTTACCGTGATAGTGCAGACGCCAATTCCCTTAACGGTTATCTTGCCAGTCTTTGCATTATAATCCGCAACAGCCTTGTTTGAACTCTTGTAAGACAATTTGCCATTACCTGTCTTAACCTTTGCACCCAGGCTAAACGCCTTATCGCCATAGGCTTTCGTGAAGCTGCTCTTAACTGTGATAACCTGATTCTTCTTCCCCGTTACCGGTGGTTTCGGAGGCTGCGGCGTAGTCTTTTTCGGCGTCAGCAATTCTATCGTTTCCTGCAAATCTTTCAATGCCGCTTCTGCCTCTGCCTCTGTCAAATCCTCTTTTGCCAGAAGTCCATTTGCACGTTCCAGAACCTGCTGGTAATACTCCCACATAGCGTCTTTCTCATAATTACCTGCGTTTGATTCCGAAATGGCAATCTTCTCAATGGAGGACTTCAAATACTCTTTAGGCGTCTGCAATGCACCCATAGCGTCCTTAAGTTCTGCCGCGGCTGCCGCAATTTCCTCCGCTGTGGAGAGCACGTATTTCTGTACTTCCTTAGCTTTCTCTAATGCTGCCTGGAATTTATTCCAACTTGTGTCGGTATAATTGCCCTTTTCTTTATTTTCAGCAGTGCCGATAAGTTCTGTTAAATCTTTCGTATCTGTACTGCCAAATTCGCCTGTTTTCTCATCTTGAATCATGGCAATCCAGCTGAGGATTGGAGCCTGCCCGTTGCCAGTGATACTCACGGTAACTTTGGCATTCTCTGTTAAAGTAAATGATACGTTCTTCTGGAGGCTCTTGCTGCCTGCCACGGAAAACTCATCTGAAGAAACGACGTTTTTGCCGTTCGAGGTAACAACAATCTTCGTTTTTCTGTCGCCGCTCCACCATTCATGGTAACCGGTAGACACTGTATAAGTTCCTGCCTCCAAGACAAACGCATAATCAATCGTATTGCCATTCGTTGCAAAGTAGCCCTGCGACCACATGTCCTTACCGTCGCTTTTCACGCCGAAATCATACGTCGTGTCATCGCCGGCGATACCTTCTTCACCTCTATTTCCAGTATATCCGGCAAGGTTCTCCACCTCATACGCACGGTCTGCCTCCTCATTGCGCAGCTTATCACCTAATTCTGCACTCAGTAAATCATGGTACGCGGAATCCTCCGCTGCACAGTCAAAGAAGTATATCAGTTTCTCATTTATGAGCGTTGCTTTATGGGTAATTGCGCGCTCATATTCTTTACCGCCCTTTGTGTATGTCATAGTTCCCGGCACTTCCACTTCACCCAGACTCTTTTCCGCCGGCATATTTTCTTCATCCCAGACGACGGAAGCCTCTATCTGCGTATTCCCGGAAGCAAACTTAATATTTATCTTATTCGGTAACCCTGCCTTCAATTCTGCCACGGATTTGGCAGTCTTCGGAAGCTGCGTCACTATCTCATACGGCTCTATGCCGTCAAAAACGCTCATGTTCCAATCGCTGTAACGTCTCAGCGCAATCGTATCGTCACCGGTAAACTCAATCGGCAGCCATACATACCTGGAGTTGCGCAGGGAACCGCCTGCCCCAGGCCCAACGGAAATCTCGGGATTATACCAGCGGTCTCCCATATAGATATACCTGCCTTTTTCAGCGTCTACCGGAATCACACAGGTACTCTGCGTAAAGAATGTGGTATTGGCATCCTCTCCAATACAGGGGTCGCCCATCACGGTCCAGGGACCTAACGGATCATCTGCTACCGCATACTGTGCCGCGTTCGGTGACCAGCCGGTGCAGCCGGAGGTAATCAAGTAATACTTATCCTTGTACTTGAACATGGCCGGAGCTTCCCTGGAACTTCCAATAAAGTTGACGGAGAAATCCACGCCCTGGATAGCGCCCTGCTCATTCGTCTTGGCGATATTCGTATAGGAATCGTTCATTTTCGCGATATACATATTGGCATTTCCGTCTGAGGAATAGATGACATACCCTGTGCCGTCATCATCCTTAAACACATTCATATCGCGCACGTTTCCGTGCCCATCTGCAAAGCCCTGTTTGAGCCCATCAACATAATTCAGGAGATAGGAACCCTGCATCTTAAACGGCCCGAACGGACTGCTTGACACTGCCACGCCTGCCTTTGCCTTGGCATAGTTGCCGCCTGTGCTGTCGGGGGTCTGCCCATCTGCATGGAACCAGATCACATACTGTTTTGTCTTGTCATTGTAAATCATTTTCGGACGCTCTATGACGCATCCAGAATTGGTAGCGCCTCCATCCGTCCAGATATCGGCGTAAACTACTTTTTTCTGTTCCTCATTCAAATCTCCGTAAAGCTCTGTAAAGTATTTGTCTGTGGTAAATGTCTCCCAGTCCGGTACCGTCCTGAGCACACATCCCATATCTTTCCAGTTAAATAAATCCTTGGAAATATAAACATGGACACCCGGACATGGACGGTAATCATTTGTCTTATCTTCACCAATCCAGTACCAGAATTCATGCTCATCTGCATCTATCTGCCCATTGCCATTGTAATCGTACTCGTACTTAATCTTCTGTACCTGCCCGCCGTGCGCCTGGATGAGCTCGCCATTATCATCATAAATTGCAGCGCCGTCCACGCCGGAGAAGGTTGTATAATTAAAGATTTCTTTTAATTTAAGATACGCGTCAAACAATGCATACTGTGCATCTTCCCTCTGCTGCGCGTCCTGGGAAGCGTTCAATGACTTCGCCGCCGTAAGCGCCTTATCGTATGCATCTTTAGATTCTTTTGCATAGGAATGGCCTTTGGTCTTTCCTTCGCAATAAGTAATCCATTCCTCTAATGTTTCCGGCATTTCCGGCACACTCATATTCTCCGGTTTTTTATAAAGCCTGAGTTCTGAGATATTGCAGTTGCCTGTGGAACCCACCGCATATTTATAATAGCGGTATGCCTTTCCCATAACTGACGCAGAAGCAAACTCATTGAGATAAGCACAATTAATCTTATCGGCTTCCGGCGTCTTCGTAATTGTGTGTAACAGCTCCCAACTGTTTCCGTCATTAGAGCCGTAAAGGGAAGCTCCCACGCATCTGCCCAGATACTGTTTATCCTCTCCATCATACCGCGGTGCATAGCCATAAGCCGCAATCGCCTTGGCTTCTCCCAGATCGACCTGTACATAGCCATTTGCCACCCCGTCAAAGAACGTGCGGTAATCGCCGTCTATTACTTTATCAACAGTATTTACTGTTCCATTGTTCCACGGCGCACTTCCGCTTACCATACTGGCAGTCAGCGGAATATTGAGGCTTTCAAGATCCAAACCGCTTACATCCAAAGCGCCCATAACTTCCGTCTGCATTTTCTTTAAGTCCTCTGCTCTCTTGGTGCGCTCGTCATCTTTCTCCTTGTCAAATTCCACGCCGTCCACAATAAATGTGGTGATAGAATTGGCTTTTACTGTAGCTGTAAACGTTCTGTCCGCCGTGTTTGCAAGGGCATTTACAGACGATGATACGTCCGCCCAGTTCTCGCCGCCCTCTGATGCGCCGCTGGTACGGGTCGCCGTAATCTTATTGCCCATGTTCTCAAATCTGCTGAGATCAAATTTCCATGTCTTATCTGTTCCCGCCGTATTGACAGCCACGATAACTGCTTTCTTGCCTGTTGGGTCGTAAGCCACTAATGTATTTGCATCATCGCTGGTGCCCATAATCGTATATCCCGGACGGATATACTTTGAAAACTGTCCATATGCGTAATATTTTCTTGTCAATATAAGCTCTTTATTGTTGTGGTCGCCGATAGCGATTCCCCACCAGCCTTTATTCTCCGGGTCAAACATTATTTCGCCGCTGTCATTTACCATAGTTTTTAATTCTTCTATGGAATCCGCGTCAAATTCATTGTTAGCGTCCACATTGAGATCGACGGCGTTCCACATAATCCAGGCGGAACATTTAAGGCCATTGACGTCCGTGATAATCCTCTGGGCAAAACCCAATCCGGCAGCCATCTCCCCAGCGTCTGTCCCAGCCCTGGTCGCACCGTCAATCTCAGACATCCACAGATTCTTCTTTTCCTTCTGTGCCAATGCAGACAATTCTGCGCGCTTAGATCCGCCATATGTATGGGTGTCAATTCTCGTTATCGCTTTTTTCGCTTCGGTTGTTAGTTTGTTATAAGAATCAATTGCTGTGTCAATGCTGGTCTCATCCGTACCGGAAAGGATAATATTTGTCAGCACATTTTTCACATTCTCATTGGTTGCCACTGCCGCTTTCTTTGCCAGTTCTTTCTTGAACGTGACAATCATCGTCGATTCCGACTCGCCCTGGTCAAAATGGCATCCTTCCTGCTTGGCGCTATTTGCACCCCAGTAGTTTGTATAAGGCTCGTTCATCGGCGTTGCGCTCGTGAAATTCACGATACCCGCCTCAGCATAATGCTCAATCACATCGGCCATATACGCCGCAAAGGCATTGTAGGAGTCCTTGCGCAAATTATCTTTGCTGGAATCTGCAGCGCCTGAGGTACAACCGCTGTTCGTCATAAAATACGGCGGGGAGTTGGAAAATGCCTCTGCAATGAACTCGTCTCCGCTTGCAGCCTTTGCCGCAGTCAGGATATTCCTCTGGTTGGCGTCTTTGTCCCAATCATAGTTCCATGCATAGCCGCATTCTTCATCCACCCTTGCATAGTTTGCCTGCCACCAGGAAATTGGTTTCTCTGCGGTAACCTCAATCTTCGTCACGTCTTTCCAATAACCCGGCATATCCGAGTCGGAACGTTTGATGTGCGACGGATGCAGGAATGGATCTGCCTCCGGCAGCACGCCTTCCTCGTCAGACTTTACCACCAGCATCTTCACAAAATCCAATGTCCACTCTTTCTTTCCTGCCACTTCAATCGTATTTGCTCCTGCTTTCAGGGCAACATTGCGGATTGTTCCCAGGAAAAGCCCTTTACTGCTTGCCGCCGCAATTTTATTCTGGGCAAGATCATCTACCGAAACAACATATTCCGTCTCGCCGTTGACCTTGATTGCAATGTCTCTTTCCAGTTTCTCATTATGGTAAGCAAGAAGCTTGACCGTATAATCTGTAGCTGCATCTACATTCACCGTATAATGCAGATTATCGCCGTCTCCTACTGCTCCGTCTAACTGTTTGACCCAGCCCACATAATCCAAATTGCCTACAGGCTGCCCCTTCGTAATGCCAAAATCAGCGTCGGAAAACGCATATGTCGCTGTAGCAAACCTAGTCTCGCTCTTAACTTCCATTTTATTTCCGGCATAACTCAAGACGCCGTCCTGTTTCTGCACGCCAAAAATCTGTGCCTTGGGATTAACCGGTACTTCCGGCGTCTCGCCTGTATAGTCGCCTCCGCCTACATTGTAACGGCCGATGTTCAAGTCCAGCCCGCTGTCTCCGAAAAAGGCGGTAGCAGCCTTATTCGTCATTCCCGTATCGTAGCCCAGACGGTTTGCCCACCAACAAAGCGAGGTACCCCAGCCTTCAAATTCTCCCAATCCATCGCCATTCGTGTCATTGAACGGCGAGGCTTTGTCAGGGAGCACTTTTACTGTCGCATCTGCCGCCGTTTCCCCTGCTGCATACACCTGGCTGTTTCCACCCACAGGCAATGCCGTCAGGACGAGGGCTGCTGTCAGGACAGCACTGATACCTTTTTTCAATCCTCTCATTTTCCTCTCTCCTTTATTTAATTTTAGTGCAAGGCGTTCCCTTCCCTATTTCGCTCCTCCAATATGCCGTCTTTCCAAGGCCTGATCCAGCGTTTACTCAGGTTGGAATTTGAATATCATTAAGTGACCTCGCCACCATGCTGTCGCACTAACATAAATTACAAGGAATAGATTCTTTCAAAAGGGAAGCCCTCTTCCCAGAGTGATTTTTGTACATTCTGGGAATGTCGCACGAAGACATTATTTTGTTCAAAAGGTCTTGCTGCTCATGCAGCAAAGACAGAATGCACAACAATTATCTTGGGAAGCTAGCTTCCCAGAGTAATTTTTGTGCATATTGTTTCCATTGCCTTGCAATGGAAACCTTTTGAACGGATAAATACTTTATTGATCGCTTCGTGCGGCAGTCCCCTTTTGAACAGCTTAAACATACGTTTTTATTTCGTGCGGCAGTCCTTTTTAACACTCCTGTCGGCTTGGAAAAGCTCAAATTGTCCCACCATGCAACTATTAATATATATTGTAAATTTTTTTAGTAAATTTTTCAAGCATTTTACTAAATTTATTAGTCATAAACACGTTTTTCAGTAAAAACACACAAAAAACCAGGGGCGGAATTTTGCAATCTGCCACCCCTGGCTCTTGTTCACGTCTTTTATAATTTTTGAATACGTTCTAATGCGGCAAGCGTGTTCTCGTAGGTGCCAAATGCGGTCAGCCTGAAATAGCCTTCTCCGCTGGGTCCAAAGCCGGAACCGGGCGTACCCACGACATTCGCATTACCCAGAAGATAATCAAAGAACTCCCAGGACGTCATCTTATCTGGCGTCTTGAGCCAGATATAGGGCGCATTGACGCCGCCAAATACCGTGTAGCCTGCATCCTGTAAGCCTTTCTTGATCGTGGACGCATTCTTCATATAATAAGCAACTTGTTCTTTGAGCTGTGCTTTTCCCTCTGGACTATAAGTTGCCTCCCCGGCACGCTGCACAATGTATGGCGCACCGTTAAATTTCGTCCCATGGCGACGGGCCCACATCGCATTTAAAGAAACTTCCCCGCATTTCAAATCTTTGGGCACCACGGCATAGCCGAGACGCACGCCGGTGAAGCCGGCATTCTTAGAAAAACTCTTGAGCTCGATCGCGCATGTCTTCGCACCTTCACACTCATAAATGGAATGAGCCACATCATCTTCTGATATGTATGCCTCATAAGCGCCGTCATAGATAATCACTGCTCCAACTTTATTGGCATAATTGACCCAGTCCTGCAACTGTGCTTTCGTAATCGTAGTCCCGGTAGGATTATTGGGCAGGCAAAGATAAATCATATCCGGCGTCTCTTTGGGAAACTCCGGCACAAACTGATTGTCCATCGTGCAGGGCATATAGATAACGTCGCTCCATGTTTCGGAAGCAGCATCGTATACGCCTGTTCTGCCTGACATAACATTGGAATCCACATAGACCGGATAGACCGGGTCACAAACTGCTATACGGTTCTTCGGTCCAAAAATTTCCTGAATATTGGCAGAATCGCTCTTCGCACCGTCGGAGACAAAAATTTCATCTGCTGAGATGTCGCATCCTCTGGATCTATAGTCATGTTCCACAATCGCATTGCGCAGAAAATCATAACCCAAATCCGGGGCGTACCCTCGAAACGTCTCGGCCTTCGCCATCTCGTCCACTGCTTTATGCATAGCTTCAATGACCGCCGGAGCCAGGGGCTGCGTCACATCCCCGATTCCCAGGCGAATGATATCTTTGTCCGGGTTCGCCTCGGTAAAAGCCGCTACTTTCTTACCTATCGTACTAAACAAATAACTTCCCGGTAACTTCTGGTAATTCTCGTTAATCTGAAACATAATATCCTCCTTTTTCTCTCATAATTTATATTTAGAAAATTACGAAATAAACAAATAACATCATTTCAAGAAATCATTCTATTATTATACTTACTGATTAGATTTCCTTTGGCAGCTCGATTTCGCCGTCAAAGACGGTCACGGCCGGCCCGGTCATGTAAACAGGCGCTTCCCCGCCTGCCCAGGCAATCTCAAGCTCGCCACCTATGAGCTGAATGGTAACCTCATTGCCGGTCTTTCCATTTAAAATAGCGGCGACTGCCGTTGCGCACGCCCCCGTCCCACAGGCAAGCGTCTCTCCACTGCCACGCTCCCACACGCGCATACGCAGTGTGGACTTATCAATGACATTCACAAATTCTGTGTTAATTCGTTTGGGGAACCGCGAATGATTCTCAAAGGCAGGTCCAATGGCCTCCAGGTTAAGTTCACGTACATCTTCCTCAAGGAGGATAACGCAGTGGGGATTGCCCATGGACACCGCGGTCATCTCATATATTTTTCCTTCCACTTCAATCGGCCCACTGATAACCTGCTCCGTATCTGCTTTGACCGGAATCTCTGATGCTGTAAGGCAGGGCGCGCCCATATTTACTTTGACCCGGGACACTTTGCCGTCTTCCAGAGACAGTTCTAAATATTTAATCCCGGCAAGCGTATCTATACTGATCTGTTTCTTATCCGTCATACCGCGCTCGTAAACATACTTCGCCACACAGCGGATAGCGTTTCCGCACATCTCTCCCTGGGAGCCATCTGCATTATACATCGCCATTTCAAAATCGGCACACTCCGAATGTTTAATCAGAATCAGCCCATCCGCCCCGATGCCAAAATGCCTGTCACTGACAAATTTGGACACTTCTACCGGATTGGGCACTTGTTCTTGCAAACAATTGACATAAATATAATCGTTACCTGCCCCTTGCATTTTTGTAAATTTCATATGTTACTCCTTTCTCTCGCAATGCTGATTAGGTATAAGTTATGCAATTACCGGAACATACTGAGAATCATCTGCGCTGTCTCCGCCAGGTCGGTTGCGCTGTCCATGCTGCTTTTTTGCATATAACGATGCGCTTCCTCTTCCGTCATATTATTGCGCGCCATCAGGACTTCCTTGGCTTTTTGTATCATCTCTTTCTCTTCCTCGCTGCGCCTGGCGGGACGGCTTTTCTTCCTGCGCCTGCGCATCAGAGAATTTGCCATCATCTCCAACGTGGCCACAAGCTCATGCACTTTTAAAGGCATCGTCAAAGAGACAACATTTTCGGCCTTCCCTTCTTCCCACAGACCTGGCGGCGCCACTACAAGCATCTGAAAATGCAGCGGCAGATATTCCCTCAGCTGTATGTACATCATGTCTTGCAACCGCCCTGCACAGACAATGATCCCCTCCTCCAGCATATCCGCATGCTGCAACGCCTGCGCGCCAGACGTACACACAGCATTTACACGAAACCCATTTTTTACTAAAATACTTTTTATACTTTTGGCATTTTCCATTTTAGGAAATGCGACAATTATATTAATCAAAACACTTCCTCCATGAAGCTATATTTTGTACAGATAATTGTCAATTTCCCAGCTTGTTACTTGTTTACAATAATCCGCCCATTCCGCGCGCTTCTCCTCTACATATTTATCCGAAATATGATCTCCCAACACACGGCAGAGCAGCGGATCCTTTTCCAGTTCATCCACGGCCTGATTTAAGTCGGCCGGCAAAGCTGTAATTTCGAGAGCCTCCCGCTCCTCCTTTGTCATATCCATAACGCTGTTGCTGACAGGTTCGGGCGGCATAATCTTATGTTCAATACCGTCGAGCCCGGCCGCGAGACACACAGCAAAGGCAAGGTAAGGATTGGCCGCCGGGTCTGGGCTTCTCAGCTCAATCCTTGTGGATTCTCCCCGCTCCACGGGAATACGGATCAATGGCCGCCTATGGCTCTCCGACCAGGTAATATGAATAGGCGCCTCAAATCCCGGCACGAGACGTTTATAGGAATTTACCAACGGATTTGTCACAGCCGTCATACCGCGCATGTGTTTCATCAGGCCGCCAATAAAGTAATATGCTTCTTTGCTCAGTCCGCGGGCGTCCATAGGATCGGCAAAAATATTTTTGCCGTCTTTTGTCACAGAGATGTTGAGATGCATACCGGAACCGTTGATGCCATCTTTTGGCTTAGGCATAAAACTTGCAAACAGTCCAAACCGCTTGGCAATGGTCTTCACCGCCAGCTTAAAGGTCATAATATTGTCCGCTGTCCTCAATGCCTCGTCGTACCTAAAATCAATGCGATGTTGTGCGGGAGCCGCCTCGTGGTGGGATGACTCAATTTCAAATCCCATATCCTCTAACGTCAGCACCATATCACGTCTCGCATTCTCTCCCAAATCTATCGGCCCTACATCGAAAAATCCTGCCCGCTCATGCGAGACAGTGGTGGGCGCTCCGTCCTCATCCGTATGGAAGAGGAAGAACTCGCATTCAGGCCCCACGTCCAACTGATAGCCACGCTCCGCCGCCCTGGCAAGCACTCGCTTTAAAATATAGCGGGGATCTCCCTCAAATGGCGTATGATCCGGGCGGTAAATATCACAGATAATACGCGCCACCTTGCCCTGCTGGGGGCGCCATGGGAAAATTGCAAACGTATCAAGGTCTGGATAGAGATACATATCCGACGCCTCAATCCGCACAAATCCCTCAATGGAGGAAGCGTCAAAAATGCAGCGGTTGTCTAACGCTTTCTCCAACTGGCTCTTGGTAATCGCCACATTTTTGAACATCCCAAACATATCTGTAAATTGCAGGCGGATGAACTCTACATCTTCCTCCTCAACCATGCGGATAATGTCTTGTTTTGTATAATTACTCATGATGGCTGCCCTCTTCTTTCCTGTTCTCTGCTAAATGGGAATCCTCCGGTTTTACTTCCGGCTGCCCAGGCCGTATCGGGTTCGCTCCCATCTGCGGCTGCCCGGACTGTACCGGATTGGCTGCCGGCTGGCCGGGCTGGACTGTCCCCATCTGCGGCTGGCCGGGTGGGACTGTTCCCTGCCTCCTTTGCCCATTCTGATACGCCTGCATCACCTGCTGTCTCTTTTGCGCTGATTTTGCCTGCTGTTTTTTCACAAATTTTACAATCAGCCAAACGATTAGAAACAGAAGCAGAAGTTTATACCAGTGCAGTATGAAGAAAAACAGGAGGTTTTCAAAGAATTTCAACATATTATTCCAGCTCTTAGCAAGTACGTCGCCAAGCCTCTGTGGAAAACTGGTGCCGCTTTCTTCATAGACGGCAACCTCGCTAATACTGACATTTACAATACTATAGGACGCGTCTGTGTCAATCACCGACATCTCGCTCTTTGTTCTCGCAATATCTAAAGATAATTCCGTAAGTTTCTCCTGAATGGCAAGCATGGCATTATCCTCTGACACCTCGTCAAACATCTTTAAATAGCGCGCATATTCCGCTTCGTAAATCTCTAACTCTGCTTTCAGCGTGCCATACTGCCTTGTCATGTTTGTGACTTTGGAATTGCTCTCTGTGACTTTGCCAAGCCCTTCTGTCTGCTCCATAAAATCCTGATAAGAGTCCGAAGGGATTCTCGCCGTAGCCCGAAAAGACCTGGGATCCGCCTTGCCGTAAGAGCTCTCTTCCGTATATTTGCTGCCGCCGCCATAGCTCTGCTCATTTTCCAGGAACCCACCATATTCCTGCACAGTTTCTTTCAAGGAGCGCACAGCCGTCTCATATTCTATGGCGTCAATCGCTACTGACCCTTCGTAAACTAATTTCTTATCCTTCCCCTCAAGAGGGAATGCGCCGTCTTTGCCCTTGTCATTGGCAGACTCTCCCTCTGCCGCTCCCGATGCATTATCCTCTGCATCTTGTGCCCCAGCAACATCCTCTGCCGCCGCATCATCAGCAACATCCTCTGCCTCCATGCTCTTTGTATTTTCATATGCGTCAAAACCAATCTCTTCGTCAGCCGAAGCTGTCGCCTCATCAAATGGCGTACCGCCGCAGCCTGCAAGAACTGCCGTAGACATACACACTGCGAAAAGCATTGCCCTCAGACGAATCCATCTTCCCGTTTCTTTTGTCCTCATTGTCTTTCCTCCCTGCTGCAAAACTTACATACCTCATCAAAATCCATCGCACCCCCGAATAAACCAAGGGCGCTGCCTATCGTTACATTGAGCCTGCCCCTGCCAAGTTCCTGCAAAAGCCTTAAATCGTCAAAATTCCCCACGCCGCCGGCATAAGTAATCGGAATCTGCCCCCAATCTCCTAACAACTTCACCAAGTCCTCTTCAATCCCTCGGGCTTTCCCTTCCACATCTACCGCGTGAATGAGGAACTCATCCGCAAATTCCGCAAGTCGGCCTAACAGGGAAACGTCTATCGTTTCCTGAGTAAACCGCTGCCAACGGTCTGTCACAATATAGTAATCATCGCCCTTCCTGCGGCAGCTCAAATCCAAAACCAAACGCTCCCTGCCAACCGCAGCTACAAGGCGTTTTAAATTCTCATAGTTCACCATACCGTCTCGAAACACATAGGAAGTGACAATCACATGGCTTGCCCCCGCATCCAGAAATACTCCTGCATTGTCGGCAGTAATGCCGCCTCCAATCTGCATACCGCCGGAATAGGCCTGTAATGCCAGCATAGCCTGCTCTCTCGTCGCATTATAAAATTCGCTTCCCACAGGGTTCAGGAGAATGATGTGTCCACCTTTGATATGACGCTGCCGGTATAATTTTGCAAAAAACGCCGCGTCCTGCTCTGCGACAAAGTTCTCTTTCGCCTGATTATTTTCGTCTCTGAGACTGCCCCCGACAATCTGCTTCACCTTTCCATTATGAATATCTATACACGGCCGAAATTCCATCCCGTCCTCCTCAACGATTCATTCACTGACATCCAAACGCAAAGTACCTTCCCAGCTTGAAAGCCTTGTTTCCATACGCAAAGTACCTTCCTAGCTTGAAAGCCTTGTTTCCATACGCAAAGTACCTTCCTAGCTTGAAAGCCTTGTTTCCATTATAAGCAAAAACCATCATTTGCACAACAGAAATCTTTTATTAGCTTTCCTTAACACACTCAGTAGTAAAATTTATAAACAAAATCTCATCAGTCGTTGACAGTTTTCATCTTTTTTGTTAAAATCGTGGGAATAACATTAAAATATTTAAGAAAGTGAGGAAGAAAAATGGGTACGATTATCGGCGAAGGAATTACATTTGATGATGTGTTATTAGTTCCTGCATACTCTGAGGTTACGCCTAATATGGTAGACTTGTCTACCTACCTGACTAAGAAAGTAAGACTTAACATCCCTATGATGAGCGCAAGCATGGACACAGTTACGGAGCACAGGATGGCAATCGCCATGGCGCGTCAGGGCGGAATCGGCATTATACATAAGAATATGTCCATCGAAGCCCAGGCAGAAGAAGTTGACAAAGTAAAACGCTCTGAAAACGGTGTCATCACCGATCCATTTTCTCTTTCCCCGGAACATACATTGCAGGACGCAGACAACCTTATGGCGAAGTTCCGCATTTCCGGCGTCCCCATTACGGAGAACGGTAAGCTGGTGGGTATCATCACCAACCGCGATTTGAAGTTTGAAGAAGATTTCACCAAGAAAATTAAGAACTCTATGACCTCCGAAGACCTTGTGACTGCCCGCGAGGGAATCACCTTAGAGGAGGCAAAGAAAATTCTTGCCAAAGCAAGAAAAGAAAAGCTCCCTATCGTCGATGGGAATTTCAATCTCAAAGGATTAATTACCATTAAAGATATCGAGAAACAGATTAAGTACCCATTGTCTGCGAAAGACGCTCAGGGAAGACTGCTCTGCGGCGCCGGCGTAGGCATCACGGCGGATATGAGACAGCGTGTAGACGCACTGGTGAAGGCCAAGGTTGACGTGATTGTCGTTGATTCGGCACATGGGCATTCCCGTAACATCTTAGAAGCTGTGAAACAGATTAAAGCTGCCTTCCCCGACTTGCAGGTCATTGCTGGAAACGTTGCCACTGGCAGCGCTACCAAAGCCTTGATTGAAGCAGGTGCGGACGCTGTAAAAGTAGGTATCGGACCCGGCTCCATCTGTACTACACGCGTAGTGGCAGGTATCGGTGTACCGCAGATTACCGCTATCATGAACTGCTATAACGTCGCCAAAGAATACGGCATTCCGATTATCGCAGACGGCGGTATCAAATACTCAGGAGATATGACAAAGGCAATCGCTGCCGGCGCTAACGTATGTATGATGGGCAGTATGTTTGCCGGTTGTGACGAAAGCCCGGGAACCTTTGAATTATACCAGGGCAGGAAATATAAAGTTTACCGCGGTATGGGCTCTCTCGCAGCTATGGAGAACGGCTCGAAAGACCGCTACTTCCAGGAAAATGCAAGGAAACTTGTCCCAGAAGGCGTAGAAGGACGTGTTGCTTATAAAGGCTCCGTGGAAGACACGGTGTTCCAGTTAATCGGCGGTCTGCGCTCCGGCATGGGTTATTGCGGCGCTGTCAACATAGAGACATTAAAGGAAACCGGAGAATTTGTTAAGATTTCCGCTGCTTCCCTCAAAGAGAGCCACCCGCACGATATACACATTACTAAGGAAGCTCCGAATTACAGTATAGATGAATAAGTATGTAACTCGCGTCAAATGTTTTGTAGCCATTCAACCTACGAAGCTCTATATATATTCCCCTCACGCGAGTTTACATAAAAGAATTCAAGGCCTCTTCACGAGGTCTTGAATTCTTTTTACCAGCTTTTACGGATTCGGCGTGTCCTTGGTTGCATTGCCCTTGTTGTTTGTCGTGTTATCTTTATTGTTTGTGTTGTCTTTGCTATTGTTTTTATCTGCGTCGCCGTTCGCGTCCGTCATATCATCCACGCCATCTTTCACATCATCACCGATATCTTCCACGCCGTCCACGATGTCGTCGCCAACCTCATCCACAATGCCGTCTGCTTTATTGTTGGCATCATTGCCCGTATTGTTGTTGGTATTAGTATTATTATTCGTCTTGTCGGTATCTGTGGCATTGTTATTTTTATCATTTACGCCATTTCCAGTACCATTATTGTCGGTGCCGTTTGTCACATCATTCGTTGTATCGTTGTTGCCCGCATTGTCATTATTTCCACAAGCGGTCACACTGCCTAATACCAGGATGAGCAGACAGCCCATCAGCGCTTTTTTTAACTGTTTCATAATAAAAATCTCCTTTGCAAAAAATTTTCTTGTCTCTATCCATTATGGACAGAATTTTCTAGTTTATACTTATTTTTTCATTTTTTCATCTTGGGCTGGAAGACCAGGCTTGCCAGATATCCAAAAATCAAAGCCGCCGATATGCCCACGGCGCTTGCCGTAAAACCGCCCATGAAAATACCTAGAAAACCATCGGAATCCACAGCCTTTTGAATCCCCTTCCAAAGTGTGTTGCCAAACCCTAAGAGGGGAACACTGGCGCCCGCCCCGGCAAACTCTATAAACGGCTCATAGAGCTGTATTGCACCCAGCACAGCGCCGCTGCACACCAGAAGCACCATAATCCTGCCTGGAAGCATTTTCGTCTTTTCCATTAAAATCTGTACGAGCGCGCAAATCAGCCCGCCTACCCAGAATGCATTTACATATTCCATAATTTCTTCTCCTTATCCGGCATACTCAATTACTACGCCATGGGCGATCCCTGGAACGCTCTGCCCTTCATTGAAACTTACTGTGGACAACAGCGCACCGGTGGGCACAAAGAGTACCCGTTTCCAGGTGCCTGTCTCCAATTTGGGCAAGATATAGGCGCTTAAAGTCACAGCGGAACAGCCGCAGCCGCTGCCGCCTGCATTTGTATTCTGAGATTCACTGTCGAATATCTCAATCCCACAATCCATATGCACGCCGGATATGTCAAATCCTTTCTCTTTCATGAGATCAAAAAGGATTTCCTGTCCTACCGTGCCCAAATCTCCGGTAATGATCTTATCATAGTCCTCCGGCTTACGCCCAAAATCCTCCATATTCCGGTAAATGGTGTCACATGCGGCCGGCGCCATTGCCGCGCCCATATTCATGGAATCCTTCACGCCATAGTCTACGACTTTACCGGTCGTGACGCCTGTAATACGCACCTTGCTCCGTTTTTTGCCAAGCACGAAAGCCCCGCCTCCCGTAACTGTCCAGGTAGACGATAATGGTCTTTGGTTTGCATATTCCAGCGGAAAACGAAATTGTTTTTCTGCGCTCGCAAAATGACTGGAAGTAACTGCAAGCACCTGTTCCCCATAGCCTGCTGCCACCGCCATAGCGCCAAGCGACAAGGACTCGCCTGCCGTGGAACAAGCTCCGTACAGCCCGAACAGCGGGATATTTAATTCCATTAGGCCGAAAGTCGTGGCAATGTTCTGCCCCAGCAGATCACCGCCAAATATATAGCGGATATCTTCTTTTTCCAGGCCCGCCTTGCCAATTGCCATGGAGGCGGCTTCTTTTTGCAGCGTACTCTCAGCCTCTTCCCAAGTATCTTCTCCAAACTTGTCGTCTTCCCCAACCAGATCAAACAATCCGCCGAGCGGGCCTTCGCCCTCCTTAGTTCCTACAATACTGGCGCTGCCCAGAATATAGGGAGCCTCGTCAAATTGAATGCTCTGCTTCCCGATTGTCTGTGACATAATTTTTCCTCCTTGTCGGAAGGCATTTCAGAAATACTTCGCATTTGCCTTCCTCCTTCACAAAGTATCGGCACGTTCCGCTTCGCGTCACCTGCCATTTTCCTGCTGTTATTGTGCCCAAAGAATGGAATTTTACTCAAGAAAGAGATCAAAAAAATCCCCAGACTGTATTCTTATACGGTCTGGAGATTTTTTCATTTATACTATTTCAGTCTCGGCACCGGCGGACGTTTTGGATCAATTACCTCCGAAGCATTGAATAGATCAGAAAGGCTATCCATTTCGCCAATCGAGTTAAAGTAGATACGGTAACCATCAAGATTCCTTCTTCCCTGCCGGAAATATGTGTCCGTAACCTGTACGGCATACTGCTGAGAATCCACGTTACAATAAATATGGAAACCTTGATCTTTAAGATAATTATATTTCTCATTGTCGGGCGTATAGCCTACCGTCCACTCAGCCAAATCTTGCCCATGGGCAAAAATAATGGTGTCCGTGCTTCCTACCAGAGGTTCCACATTTTCTTTCCATTTCTGCGTGTCTGCTTTCAAACGCTCTAAAGATGCCTCGCCCACTTTTAAATGTCCCCAAGTATGACTGGCAAACTTCCAGCCTTCTGCCTTAATTGCCTCTGCCACTTTCTTGGCTTCGGCACGCTCTTTCTCTAAATCAAAATCGGGGTGGTTTTCCAGCCATTTGCGTTTATCCGTGTCAATATCCTCCGGCACTGTCTGGTAAGTGATATCCGTCCTGTACCCTAAAATCCCATTATACCCGGTAAGGGCAATCGTTCCCCTCGCCCCGTGATAAGAAGCGTCAGGATGCTCTTCAATAAATTTATTCATCAATGGAACGACATCATAGTCTCCGACAACGGTAGTCCCATCCCGCTGTATGTATTCACATTTCGGTTTCCCATTCTCATCCAATACCATCTTGGATGCATAACCATAACCGTCATAACTGTGATAATAAGATAAGTCATCGACAGAGAGCACAAATGCTTTCTTATCCGGCGGCAGCAAAATCTCACCTTTCTCAAAGTGCACATTGCCATTCTCATCCGTAGTCTCTTTCACCATGTCATGGAGATCTACCAACACATAACCCTTGTCATACATAATCTGGGTAATCTTGTTAAATTCCTCGATGGTCGTCATCCATTGGTTATTACCCACCGCTTGCGGATTCGTCTCCTGGTCTGCAAAGCAAAGCTCCGGGTCTACCACCAGTGAATGGTAAAACACATGGGTAACTTTATCTATATCTACCGGAACACAAGCCGCTTTCTTATTCTCGTAATCGGTAATCTTTGCTGTCAGTTCGGAATCCCGCTCATAGCCCTCGTAACTCTTAACTGTATCAATGGCGCTGTCATAATCATAGCCTGCTGCCAAAAGCTCTGCCTGTTCTAACACTGCCGCACGCACGTCTGTTTTATCTTCCTGTTCCTCTTTATCCTGCGGTTTTACCTGTTCTTCCGGCTGCTTCGTCGGCAAGTCTTTGGACTCCTCTTCTTTAACTGCAGGCTTCGCGCCTGTCTCTATAGATTCGCCTTGATTAGAAGTTTTCTCTCCCTTGGGCACAAGAGCTACCGCCGTCACCCCAATTGCAGTGATAACTAACAAAAGTCCAAATGTCTTAATCAATCTTTTCTGCATATCTCTCTTCCTCTGCATATATTTTCTGCTCTGTTCCTTGTTTATCCTTTTCTTAGAAGTATCCTGATGATTTTCCATTTTATCTCTCCCTTACTGCGAAAGTAATTTTATGGTAAGCCAAAAGCCTGCGCGGTAGACATAAATGTTTATGCCAAACGTTTGCTGCTTTTTATAGCTATAATCTATCATATGACGAACGAAGGTGAAAAATCAACCTTTCTTATAAAATTTTTTATTAATATTTATTAAGATGTTATCATTTTATGCCGGGGCATCTGTAGGCTGAGGCTTCGGCGGATTGCCATTGCCCATTTGCTGCAACTTTTTCATAACATACAGATAAGCAGGCACCAGAAACAGATCTGCCAAAATCCAGGCCGCAGGACTCGCAAAGCAAATCGCCGTATACCCAAACAGTGGAACAAGCGCCATTGCCACAAGGCTTCGCGCCGCC
>CAJUTD010000054.1:20266-22650 GCA_910589635.1 uncultured Lachnospiraceae bacterium
TGCTAATATGGCGAACCGGCTGAATCCCAATCCCTGAATCGTGAAGCGTACAATATTTACCAGGGCAAGCGGGAAAAAGAATGCTGAGTTAGCGGCAAGAAACCAGGAAACTTGTTTTATAATCTCGCCCTCGGAAGGATTGACAAACAATAGCGCAATTGTCCCACCGAAACATACCAGCACAATACAAGCCAGAATGGAATATCCAAGCCCCAGCAGGGAAGTGGACTTTATGCCCTGAGAAACGCGGTCAAGTTTGCCTGCGCCAACATTCTGTCCTGCATACGTTGCCATCGTGGAACCCATAGCGTCAAATGGACAGGCAAAAAACATACTTATCTTACTTCCCGCCGCCACTGCCGCCACTGACACAGAGCCAAGGCTGTTTACCGCCGTCTGCAAAATAACGCTGCCAATCGCTGTAATGGAATATTGCAGCCCCATGGGAATCCCCATATTACAGAGAATCCCTACACAGTTGCCGTCTATTCGCCACTCATCCTTCGTAATCTTCAAAATATCAAAACGTTTCCTTATATAAATCAAACAGGCAAGCCCGGAAACCAACTGGGCAATCACCGTCGCCCAGGCTGCACCCGCCACTCCCATGTCAAAGGCAAGAATCAGCGTAATATCTAAAATAATATTTAAAATGGAAGAAAACACCAGGAAAAACAGCGGGCTTTTGCTGTCACCCAGGGAACGTATCACCCCGGAAAGCAAATTGTACAGGTACACCGCCGGAATCCCCAAAAATATCACAAATATGTAGCTATATGAGCCATCTATAATATCCAGCGGCGTGTTCATCCACAGCAGTATTTGGCGACAGAGCACGCAGACCGCCACTGTCATCACTCCTGCAAAAGCGATGGAGAGCCAGACAGAGTTTGCCACATATTTCCTGAGACTGTGGTAATCTCCCGCGCCAAAACGCTGTGCTACCGGAATTGCGAACCCATTGCACACACCCATGCAGAATCCTATAATCATAAAATTAATGGAACCGGTCGCTCCCACGGACGCTAAAGCAGAAACACCCAAAAACTGGCCGACAATCAGCGTATCCATCATATTATAAAACTGCTGGAATAACATTCCAAAAAACAGGGGTATACAAAATTGCAGAATCAGACGTATGGGAGAACCTACCGTCATGTCTTTTGTCACATTCTTAGCCATAGCAGCCACCTCTTTTCTTAATATTCTATAGCGTTTAGAGTGCGGCATCACAGGCACACCAGCGCTTTAGTTATCGGATAAAAAGAGAACCACCCAGACTGGTTATAACCCTTGTGGTTCTCTATCGTGTTTGAAATTATATGCCCCTTTGCATCATTTGTCAATCTATTTTTTCTTATATTTGGGGTAACCAAAAATTTGGCATAAAGCAGAGCTGAAATTGAGACCCGCATTGAATTTCATTCGTTGTTAGCATATCTAAAAAATGATGCAACGCCTGCTCTTCTCATCAATCTTACTCTAAGGAATACTCTGGACACAGACGCATATATTCCCTTTGTCATGGACAATGTACTGGCCGTTATCGTAATTACAGCATTCATGTACCAGTTTCTTCGCCCACCGGCGCTGCCGGTAGTCCATTACGGGTTTTTCCCTGTTCTGTCCGGCTCCCATGGCATAACCTCCTGTAAGTCAAATACCCATACAAGTATGGCTATTTTCCTAAGTGCCCTGTGGGTGCACTGCTCGCGGGAATAAATTCTCTGTTAATTCTTCGTGCAAAATTTTTTTTCGTGCAGATGGCATATACTCTAAGCACTAGCAGGAAAGATGATTATTTGGCTGGCTCTACTCTACAAACATCCGCATCCGCATGAATTTGGATTTGATGGCACAGGCCGATACCCTTTTCGGGGAACTCGGCTCGTGGGCGACTACGGATGAAGTGGTGCTGGTAGTGGATGATGTATTTCAATTCTCGCCTCTTCTCGTGGGGCGACGCCATGCAGATAGTTACAATCTGCAAAAGAAAATTATATTTCAACTCTCGCCACTACTCGAGGGGCGACATGGCTTTTAGAAAAGCCTGTTCACGCTCTGAAATTTCAACTCTCGCCACTACTCGAGGGGCGACCCAATGCCACTCATTTCAAAAAAGGAACGGCGCAATTTCAACTCTCGCCACTACTCGAGGGGCGACGAATACGCAAATCCTTCTTTTGAGAGCCAGGTGGAATTTCAACTCTCGCCCATACTCGAGGGGCTACCTTCCAACCGTTCTTGCTGGGCTTCAAGGGAAAATTTCAACTCTCGCCCATACTCGAGGGGCGACCAACTAGAAAGATTATTTTTATGCCAATATAATATTTCAACTCTCGCCCATACTCGAGGGGCGACCAACTAGAAAGATTATTTTTATG
>CAJUTD010000055.1 GCA_910589635.1 uncultured Lachnospiraceae bacterium
GGATTCGAACCTTGAAATGACGGAGTCAGAGTCCGTTGCCTTACCGTTTGGCGATGGGCCATCGTTGTTCAACAGATTGTATTATATACGAAATCAAAATAAAATGCAAGTACTTTTTTTAATTTTTTTAATTTATTTCCAAATGTTATTCTCCCATAATCTGAATCTACATACCAAAAGAGCTGTTGCACAAAGCAATCTACGAAATTTTCATCCGTACAACAGTCCCACTCTTGGCGAAGATTTATTAAACCTATGAAAAATGACTTCGCCTAACCCCTGTCACAACAACAGCATCTGCCCCTCAGCCACTGCAAAGTCTACCATGTCTCCGACTTGGAAACGCGCCGTTCCGTTCGTCCCCTCGGTAATAGCCTCCTGTAAACTTTCCAGTTTTTCTACTGGCGCCATAACCTTAATTTCTACCTTGTCTGTATAGGCAGAATCCACTGTCATGATTTGCTGCTGCGCCAGAATATATTGAATCTTCCCGACACTGTTATAGTCTGTGTCTACTACTAGAAGCCTTCCTTGTTGTTTCTCTATGACAAGGCTGTTTTTCAGCCCTTCCTGCACCGCTTTCTGATAGGCGCGCACCAAACCACCGGTTCCCAGAAGTGTACCGCCGAAATAGCGTGTCACAACTACCGCCAAATTATGCACATCCTCGCGTAAAAGTACATCTAACATAGGGCGTCCTGCGGTTCCATTGGGCTCCCCATCATCACTGCAACGCTGCAATTCCTGGTTGCTTCCGGCCACAAATGCGTAACAATTATGCCTTGCATCCCAATATTGCTTTTTCATCCGGGCAATAAAAGTAAGTGCATCTTCTTCTGTCTCTATTTTCTCCAACGTTGCAATAAACCGTGATTTCTTCTCTACGATTTCACCACTGCCGCCCCGGTATAAGATTTTTACAGGTCTGTTTTCCATAATCTCTGGCTCCATCTCTTTTCACATGCTCTAATCATATTTTGCCAAGTAACTTGACCGAGCTTTTATCTTCCTGTATTCTATCACATCCCCGCTCAAAAGCAAAGCCCATCCTCCACCGCTGCGAAAATTGCTTACTACACACTGCCGCTTATTGGTCATTCTATTTGCCGTTTCTAAAATATTTCTTTTCATACTTATCTATACATAGGGAAATAATAATAAGTTCTTCCTGTCTGCGTCTATACCTTACAATCTCCTTCAACTCATATAACGCATAAAATCCTATCACCAATATCAGCACTACTCCTGCTACACCACAGAGTTCACTAAATCCCCATATTGTATTTGATGATGCGCCAACCACAAAGGATAACACAGCTGCAACAAAAGCTGCAACACTAATTTATTCAAATTCATTCTTTTCTTTTTTCTTCACCTAAAAATATCTCCTCCGCCTCAAATCCCGCCTTATATCTTCTACAAAAATAGGCAGCAACTTTCTTTTGTGTAGCTAGTATATCATGAATAAAGAAAAAAATCTTGTCATTTCGATTCTTCTAAATAAATTATATTACTTCTTTGGTTTATTGTATATAAAAATTTATGAAACGATTGAAGTTATTTCTGATATCGCCCCCTCGCGCCCACCGGCTATCTATCACTCCGCCCCTTATTTTACTTTTTCCACATCCGCACCGTTCGTCTCAGCAACAATAAAATGCGGGCGTTTTTTGGTTTCCAAATGTCATGTCCATCCCAAACCAGGTTGCAATCGAAAGCAGCGCCTGTGAGAAATTAATGATTCCATCAACAGCATAACGAAAAAGCTTCCAAAAATTCCATTTGGTCCCTCCTGCTACACGCTCTATATTTTCATAGGGCAGCGTTTCCTGTTCATTGTAACAAGGTATAATCACTGATATCATTCAGCCGTCTTCCCATTTACTTGAGCTCAACCAGCACACGGCCGTCTTTGCCCCGGATTGTGTGGTACATCGTGTCTTTGACTATTGGGAGGTTTAATTCCCGAAAATCCTCATCCGTTTTCTTATACCAGTTCCACTTTACTTTTTTAAATCCATAATAATGAAAAAACTTCCATTCTTCCGGCCGCATCCTTGCCTGGAACTGTGTGGGAACCAAACGCTTTATCATCCGGTTATGCTTTGACATATTCTTTACCACAGGAGCATGTCCAATACTGCCTGTCAGCTGCATTTCTTTTTTGCTGTTATCTACCATGATATCCAGACTGTTTAAGTCATTTATGACAGCCGCAATCCGAAAGTCTGCATAATCCTGCTGTTCCCGCAGCGCATTGCCGTAAGTAAATGAAAAAACAAAAAAGCACCAGGCCAATATAATACAGGAAGCTTTTGCCGGATATGCCTTGGCGGCTACTGAAACAGCAGTGCCAATTAATACAAGAAATATGCCAAATCCATACATTGCCCTAGGTGCAAACAACGGTTTAGAAAAAATGGGATACAAACCGAAAGAAAATACCAGCATTACAAACAATATCAATATTGACATCAAAAGCGCTGCATACCATCTTTTCACGCTGTCACGAACCATCACAAATACAAATCCCAGACACAATAAAAGAATAAGCTCTAACCATTCTATCTTAAAATCTGTCTCTATGTAACGAAAATATCTGCCAAGATTTCCTCCCACCACCGGCACAATCTCCCGAAAGCTGGGCAGAGAGGTTGAAACGTAAGAATCTGCTTTTGGCATAAGAAATATCTTAAAAATTGCCATTCCCAAAATATATCCACCTGCTGAATACAGGACAAATGTTAAGATTTCACGGATTTTATCCCCACAGTTCCATTTTATAAAACAAATCATCGCTACTAACATAGGAAAGATTCCTGAAGACGCCTGGTAAGTAAGGCACATAGCCAAGGAACCTATTGCGGCGCCACAAAAAAACTTCCAATACCCATACTTCCAGAAAAGCAGCGGCGCTACAGATACAAGCACCGACAAGGCCATATAAGGAGCGTCATATTTATAAGAAAAACACTGTAGAAAATATGGAGACAACCCCAGAGGAACCAAAGCCGCCAAATTCCCAAAGTTAAACCTCTTATCTTCCGAAAATATGTACCAGACGATAACAGCAGCCGCTGCCAACAACAGAGCGGCCAACACTTGCGGCAAGGGCGAAACGTCTGTCAGATATGTGTCGCCATGAATAACACATGACAAAATATTAGAGATATACCTGCCATAGTTGTCCCATCCTCCTATTCCATGATAGCCCCGCATCAAATCATCCCTGTAATTAAAATTTGCCCGCAAAATTGCACTGATTCCAATAACATACACAGCAAACATGATAACACAAGGTCTGATCATACAACGATATTCCAAGGCAGATTCCTTCCACCCTTTCCATTTTTCCGCCACAATCCATCTCAAATCCGGCATAAGCATTCCTCCTTTGCACTTTAACAATCCTCTGTTTTACAAAGTGTACTTTTTGAAAAAGGAGGAACACCAATAGAAAGGGCTATCTGACACAATGATAGCCCTTGTTAGAAGACATAAAATTACAAAATACAACAGTATCAAAAAGAAATATGTAGACTTTTGCTCTAATTTGTTTTATAATTTTTTTATTAGGATTTGTGTCAAAAAGTACACCTTTTGGCACATTTTTTTGCTTTTTACAGGTTCATACACTTATGCAGCTTTCTGTAAAATGTGGATTTACTCATTTTACTCTTATCCAAAGCTTCCCTGAGAGAAATTTTCTTATACCTCCAATCTCGGACAATCATTGGAAAATCCTGCGACAGTTCTATCTCAGGCCTGCCGAACCTCACACCTTTTGCTTTGGCCGCGGCGATTCCCTGCTCCTGGCGTTTCTTGATATTCACCCGCTCCGACTCCGCCACAAACGATAAAATCTGCAACACCAGATCCGCAATAAAGTTTCCCATAAGGTCTTTGCCATTACGCGTATCCAAAAGCGGCATGTTGATAACGCAAATGTCAATGCCAATTTCTTTGGTGAGAATCCGCCACTGATTTTGAATTTCTTCATAATTGCGGCCCAGACGGTCAATACTCAGCACATACAACAGATCCCCCTGCTGCATTTTCTCCACCATCCTCACATAATACGGACGGTCAAAATCTTTCCCGGACTGCTTGTCCACATAAATATTACTTTCTGGTACTTTCTGCTCATACATAGCAACAAGCTGCCTGTCTTCGTTTTGGCACACTGTAGATACACGGACATAGCCAAAAATATTTCCCATAAATATTCCTCCTGTCGTAGACATCTATACTCCAATACCATTATAAAAACTCCCGCAGATTATTCATACTTCAAGAAATTTTCTTATATGATATTTTTCTTTATTTTCCATATCATATTTGATATAATATCTGGATAGTATCATTTTTCGTTTCAATTTTAAGGAGGCTTTGCCATGAACTATGGAAAAAAAGGCGTAGCACAACGAGAGAAACAGATCACCTCCACAGCGTCGTTGATCCGCAAGAAATTTACTGTCATATTTATTAAAACATTGCTGGTATGCTTCTTAGCTGCCATTTTTATCGGCGGATGTGCCGGAATCGGTGCGTTCAAGGGTATTATAGAATCTGCACCTGATATATCTGACATTGACCCCTCGCCCACCGGCTATCTTTCCGTCGTGTTGGACAACCAGGGGAATGAGACGGCAAAGCTTGTGGCTTCCGGCTCCAACCGTGTATATGTAACTCTGGATGAGATACCAGAAACTGTCCAACACGCGTTCGTGGCAATTGAGGACGAGCGTTTCTATGATCATAACGGCATTGACATCAAGGGTATTATCCGTGCCGGGATCAAAGGAATTGCCAACGGCTTTCATTTTAATCAGGGCGCCAGCACCATCACCCAGCAGCTTTTGAAAAATAATGTTTTTGAAGGATGGACAAAACAGTCCGGCATTGAGAAAGTTGAGCGGAAAATCCAGGAACAATACCTTGCCATTGAACTTTCTAAAGTTAAGTCCAAAGAATGGGTATTGGAAAACTACCTGAATACTATCAACCTCGGACAAAACACGCTGGGCGTGCAATCCGCTTCACGCCGTTATTTCGGCAAGGATGTGTCTGAGCTCACACTGTCGGAGGCCGCTGTCATCGCCGGGATTACTAAAAACCCATCCGCCTACAATCCAGTAAGCCACCCGGAAAAAAATGAAGACCGCCGCAGACTGGTGCTGAAAAATATGCGTGACCAGGAGTATATCTCAGAAAATGAATATGACGAGGCACTAAAAGACGACGTGTACTCCCGCATCCAACAGGTCAATATAGAATATGCAGAAGATAATCCCAATTCTTATTTCGTGGACTCCGTTATCGACCAAGTAGTAAGAGATCTCGTTGAGAAAAAGGGCTATACAGACACGCAGGCTTATAAGGCCATCTACAACAGCGGACTTACAATTGAATCCACCCAGGACATGGGCATCCAGCAGATTTGCGATGAAGAAGTCAACAACCAGGCTAATTACTCCACTGAGCCTAAATACTCCTTCTCCTACCGCCTGACTGTCCAAAAAGCAGATGACACGATAGAAAATTACAGCGACCAGACTATGATTTCCTATTACAGCTCCTCCTCACCGGGTTACTCCTTGAATTTTGCCAGCATTGAAGAGGCCCAGGCAGCCATTGATGCTTACAAGGCGGAAATCATCAAGCCTGGCGATACGATTGTGGAGGGCGGAGAATCTGTGGTCTTCACCCAGCAGCCCCAGGCGGCAGTCACTATTATCGACCAGTACTCTGGGGATGTAAAAGCCATAGTCGGAGGCCGGGGCGACAAGAGCGGAAGCCGTACCTTAAACCGTGCCACAGACACTACAAGGCAGCCTGGTTCTACGTTCAAAGTCCTGGCAGCATTTGCACCGGCGCTGGACACCGCCGGCATGACGCTGGCTACTGTTCAGGATGACGCTCCTCTTACTTATTCCAACGGTACGCCCCTCAAGAATTACGACAATTCCTACCGGGGATTTACCACCATTCGTTATGCCATTACCAAGTCTATCAATGTTGTGACAGTGAAAACACTGTCCGCCATCTCACCCCAGGTAGGATATGACTATCTACAAAATTTTGGCTTTACTACACTGGTACAGGATGACATTGTTGAATCCCTGGCACTGGGCGGCATTACGCGAGGAGTAACGAACCTGGAATTGACCGCGGCATATGCTACAATCGCAGATATGGGTACTTACACGAAACCAAGGTTTTACACAAGGATTTTAGATCACAACGGAAGTGTGCTCATTGACAATACAAGCGAAACCCACACAGTGCTCAAGGAGACAACTGCATTTCTTCTCACAAGCGCCATGCAGGATGTCGTCACGGTCGGTACCGGCGGCGCGGTCAATTTCGGCACCATGCCTATCGCAGGCAAGACAGGAACCACTACCAGCAATCGCGACGCGCTGTTTGCCGGTTTTACGCCCTATTACACCTGTACTGTATGGTGTGGTTACGATGATAACAGTCCGCAAGAAGGCGGACTAACTTCTAACCCTAAGACGCTCTGGAACAGAATAATGGGACGCATTCACGAAAACTTAGAATACCGGGAGTTTACCCAACCGGAGGGAATTATCACCGCAGCAATCTGCCGTAAATCCGGTAAACTTGCAGTTAGCGGCCTGTGCGATGCCGACCCAAGGGGCAGTATGACGGCAACTGAATACTTTGCTGTGGGGACTGTCCCTACGGAATACTGCGACCACCATGTGAGCGCGACTATCTGTACAGAATCAGGTCTGTTGGCAAACGAATTCTGCCCAGCAGAATCAAGACGCTCCGGCATTTACATTGTAGGCGGTTCCGGCGACACGGATGACGGACAATATCTGTTGCCTGCCGCTTTGGCGCAGGACAACTACTGCACTGTCCATACGGCTGAATCTATAATCCCCGAGATACCGGAAATACCAGAGGTTGACCTAACCGTAGAGCCTGAAAATGAGCCGGAGGCAGAGCCAATCAAAAAAGATGACAACGACAAAAAAGATAAGAAAGATAAAAAGGACAGAGAAGATTGATTCTTCTCTGTCCTTAAAATTTCTTGTGCTAATTAATTGCGATAGCCTGCTCCATCTTCTCCACAATAGGACCCAGTTTTTTCTGTTGTGCATCATCACACGCATCAAATAATTTCTGTCTTATCTCCTGCAAATCTTCCGTCTGTACAGAACCGTCCAGCAATCGCGAAATCAAGTCTGCCTCATAAGCAAACAAAAGCTGCCTTTCCCGGCGGGGTAACAATATCTTAATGTTCTTAGCATACACGCGAAACAATGTTTGTAAAAATACCGCCGTCTCTTCCCGCTCTGATTTATCTTCCAAAGCAGCCTTCTTTAAAGCTATAAGGCTCTCCTGCCCATTTTTGAGCTTCTGCTCTAAAATCAATCTTTTCTGTGTCTCCTTCTGCTGCATATCGTAATGCTCAAATGCATACATGATAGCCGTATAGATTTCACCGCCAAAATCTGCGGTATTTTCAAAAATGCGGAATACCCGGCGCTCATTCACCAAAAGCTTGAGATGCGCCAACTCAAGCCTCCTGGTATATACAATACAAACAGTCTGCGGATAAACCTTGTTCAGATAGGCAATCAGCTTGGAACCGTCAACCTGCGTGAGGTCCATACCGGTTATCATTACTTTATACTGCCTCCTTTTCAGGAAAGCAACTGCATCCCGCCCATTGTCCGCCGTGTCGATAGCAAAATCATATTCACGCATGACATCTACAAACTGTCGGATAATATCACGATTCTGATTTACAAATAGCAGATTATTTTCCATTCTTTCTCTCCTCTGGGGATATCATCTGTTCCATAACTTTATTATAATCTCCCCAGAGGAAAAAATCCAGTTGATTCTGTGAAAAGTTACAACACCTTTGCAAATATTGCTGGCTATACTTTACTCCACATCCAGCAATGCTGCCATATCTTCCTCGCCGGTACGTATTTTAACGACTTTAGCAACCTCGTATACAAAAATCTTGCCATCGCCGATGTGCCCGGTATAAAGTGTTTTTCTTGCCGTCTCAATTACTTTTTCCAAAGGAATGTTTCCACCGATAATTTCCAGCTTCACCTTAGGCAGCAACGTGGCGTCCATCTCTACGCCGCGGTATTTCTCGCCGGCCCCTCTCTGGATGCCGCAGCCCATCACCTGTGTGACAGTCATACCGGTGACGCCCAACTCGTTCATGGCCTTCCTCAACTTGTCGTAGCGCGATAGTTTTGCCACGACGACCACTTTGTACATACCTGTCGTTTCTTTCGGAAGAACAGAGACAACTTTGACAGAGGCATTTTTCTGCGCCTCAGATGCACTCTCATATTCCGAGATACCCAAATCCGTATTTTCATTTATATCCATCGTCATGGTGTTGGATACATCCATGATACTGAATCCTGAATACGCAGAGGCAAGACCATGCTCTGTGGCGTCCAGCCCGATAATTTCCTCTTCCTCTGTCACACGCAGCCCAACCGTCGCTTTAATCACCACAAAGGTAATCGTAATACAGACAGCCGCCCACGCCCCTACCGTAACAACGCCTAAGAGCTGGAGACCCAGTTGTTCAAAACCACCGCCATAAAACAATCCGTCAATCTCACTTCCTGGCGCCGAAGAAGTTGCAAAAAGCCCTACTGCAATCGTGCCCCAGATACCATTCATCATATGCACTGCGACAGCCCCCACCGGATCGTCAACATGAAGCTTGTAATCTAAGAGCCAAACGCCAAACACCACCAACAGTCCGGCCACCGCGCCAATGACAATAGCGCCAAGGCCATCCGTCACATCACAGGGCGCAGTAATTGCCACCAAGCCCGCCAGAGATGCGTTTAAGCACATGGAAACATCCGGTTTCCCAAATTTAACCCATGTAAATATCATACACACTACCGTTGCGACTGCCGGAGCAATCGTAGTCGTTAAAAAGATAGAACCTAACTGCGGAATCGTAGTGGCAGCCGCACCGTTAAACCCATACCATCCAAACCATAGAATAAAGCATCCCAAACATCCGAGGGGAAGATTATGCCCTGGAAATGCATTGACTTTTGTTATTTTTCCCGCTTTGTCCTTGCTAAACTTACCAATACGGGGACCTAAAATAGCTGCACCAATCAGAGCAGAAATTCCGCCAACCATATGAATTGCACAGGAACCTGCAAAATCGTGGAACCCGAGCTGTGACAGCCAGCCGCCGCCCCAAATCCAATGTGCCTCAATTGGGTAAATCAGGGCAGAGATTACACCCGAATAAATACAGTAGGACAAGAACTTTGTCCGTTCCGCCATAGCTCCTGACACGATAGTCGCCGTTGTCGCGCAGAATACCAGGTTAAAAACAAAATTTGAAAAATCAAAGTCCGTATAAGCGGTAAAAATATCAAATCCTGGTTTTCCAATCAATCCTATCACGTCTTCCCCAAGAAGAAGGGAAAAGCCAATCAGGATAAATACGACGGTGCCTATGCAGAAGTCCATCAGGTTCTTCATTAAAATATTTCCCGAGTTTTTTGCTCTCGTAAATCCTGCCTCCACCATGGCAAATCCCGCCTGCATCCAGAATACCAATGCCGCACCTATCAAAAACCAGATGCCAAAGGTATGCTCGCTCACTAAGCTAATAATTGATTCTTGTGTCATAGTAATTCCTCCCTTTTTATTGGCAGACGCTTTTACGCTTTTGCATAACAAGGTCTTGCCTAATTGAATAAAAAAAGACACTTTCCCCGTATTCCACAGCTTTGTGGTCTCGTTGAAAGTGCCATTTTTCCGTTGTTCACAATTTATTCATTTTTGGTTCAAAAAAGTTTCATTTTAGCAACATGGAAATTTCATTTCTTTTGCATATAATATAACCATACCAAACGAAATTAAGTAAACCATTATTTGAATAAACTTTTTCATAATAAATGCCAGAAGGTGGAAGCTTTCTGGCATCCTCCCTTTTTAAGATGAACCGGAAGGAGACGATAGCTCCTCTCCGGCTTTTTTAACCTCTTTGGCTCCGATACGAGGCATCAGGGCTCTCCCCAACTTCGTTGGGTCCCTCCTTAGGTCAAAGTACTTCTTTGGCTCCGACAGGAGACCTAAGGCATCCTCCCACTTCATTTTAATCCTTCGGCTACGATTAGAGGCATCAGGGCTCCTCCCACTGCGTGGGTCCCTCCTCATGCCATTTGGTCCCTCCTTAGGTCAAGTTAAACCTCAAAAATCAAGTCTCCATAAGACGGCATCGGCCACATATCCTTGTCGACAATCATTTCCAATTTATCCACCGGAGCTCTGAGCGCTTCCATCGCTGTCTTTACTTCATCGCGGAAGTAGACTGCCTGGGCTCTTCCCTCTTCCATTGTACCAGCCTGAGCCGTAACATCACTTAATTTCACAAGTGCGCCCTTCGTCTCCGACAGCAACGCGGAAACCTCTTTCAGCAAATCCGCCTGCGTGCTGATATCTACATCACCCGCTGCTTTGACTGCATTGATAGAATTCGCAAGCGCAGTCGTGTATTTAATGACCGCCGGGATAATCTGCTTGCCTGCCATGTCAATCATCGTGCGCGCTTCAATATTGAGGGCTTTTGAATAGTTTTCATAGAGAATTTCACCCCTGGATGCCAACTCAGCCTCAGTAAATACATTAAATTTCTCAAATAATGCAATTGCTTTTTCCGTCGTCAACGCTGGAACAGCATCAACCATATTCTTGATGTTGGGAAGCCCGCGGCGTTCTGCCTCCGCAATCCACTCGTCGGAATAACCGTTTCCGTTAAAAACAATTCTCTGGTGTGCAGACGCCTGCTCTTTAATCAAGTCATGTACGGCTTCCTCAAAATTTTCCGCTTTTTCCAAAATATCACAAGCATCGGAAAACGCCTCTGCAACAATGGCATTCAATACAACGTTTGGCGGCGCAATGGAATCATTGGAGCCAACCATACGGAACTCGAATTTATTTCCGGTAAATGCAAACGGCGACGTACGGTTGCGGTCTGTCGCATCCGTCATGAAGTCCGGCAATGATTTTACACCAGTTTGAAGCACTTGCCCTTTCAGGCTTCTGGTCGCCTCGCCGGTACTAATCAACTGTGCCATCACATCTTGAAGCTGCTCTCCTAAGAAAATAGAGATAATAGCGGGCGGGGCTTCATTTGCACCTAACCTGTGGTCATTTCCCGCATCAGCCGCAGATTCACGGAGCAAGTCTGCATGTTTATCTACTGCCTTTAAGATACAGGTCAGTACCAATAAGAACTGAATATTCTCATGCGGCGTCTTGCCAGGGTCTAACATATTAATACCATCATCGGTAGTGAGAGACCAGTTGTTATGTTTACCGGAACCATTCACCCCTGCAAACGGCTTCTCATGGAGCAGACAGCGCAGCCCATGGCGACCAGCTACCTTCTTTAACGTCTCCATCACCAACTGGTTATGGTCTACTGCAATGTTCACCTCAGCATAGATGGGGGCAAGCTCATGTTGTGCCGGTGCAACCTCGTTATGCTGTGTCTTAGCACTGACGCCGAGCTTCCATAATTCCCTGTTCACATCCTTCATATATGCAGCTATACGCTCCCGAATGGCTCCGAAATAGTGATCGTCCATCTCCTGTCCCTTGGGAGGCATCGCCCCAAACAAAGTACGCCCGGTAAAAATCAAATCTTTTCTCTTTAAATATTTCTGGCGGTCAACCAGGAAATATTCCTGCTCCGCTCCCACAGAAGGCGTTACCCTCTTTGACGTCGTGTTTCCAAACAGACGAAGCAGACGCAGGGATTGCTGGTTGACTGCCTCCATGGAACGCAGAAGCGGCGTTTTCTGGTCGAGAGCTTCTCCCGTGTAGGAACAGAATGCCGTAGGAATACAGAGCGTTGCCCCTGCTGCATCCTGGCGGACAAATGCCGGCGATGTACAGTCCCATGCCGTATATCCTCTTGCCTCAAAAGTTGCCCTAAGGCCGCCGGAGGGGAAGGAAGATGCATCCGGCTCGCCTTTAATCAACTCTTTCCCAGAGAAACTCATCAGTACCTTGCCGTTGGGCATGGGCGCTGTGATGAAGGAATCATGCTTTTCTGCGGTCACACCGGTCAGCGGTTGGAACCAGTGAGTGTAATGGGTGGCTCCTTTTTCAATCGCCCATTCTTTCATTTCATGTGCGACTACATCCGCAGTCTCCAGATCCATTTCCCGGTCTTCTTGAATTACTTCTTTTAACTTTTTGTAAACCTTCTTGGGTAAACGTTCCTGCATGACTGCATCGTTAAATACGTTTTCCCCGAAAATCTCGGATACATTGATAAAATCACTCATCTCTTTTCATCCTTTCCCTTTTCATATCTATGTGCTGGTTACCTGAAAACAAAATGCGCATACATGCTTATATCATGAAATAAATTTCCTGTGATATAAGCGAAAAGGGCATTCCAATCCTCTTGGAACACCCTTGTTCTTGCTTTCATATCTGCTAATTACAATACTCTTTTTTTTACGAAATTGCAATATAAAATTTATAAAAATTTAATTTTTTGCTATTTAGGATAAATTTGAAGTTTTTTTTAATTTTTTTTGTTACTATTGCCAAACATCTTCTAAATTCCATTCCGCATCCTTGCTCTTTCCTATACTGTGATAATACAGTAGGAAGAAAAAGAGCGCCACGAATGTCAACAATTTCCGGACGGTTCCTCCTCTTTTTGCCCATCTAAGCAGCCTTGAAACCAGTTCCTCCTTTTCTTTTTCCGTTATGCCAGGGTTGTCGGGCGCAAAATACAGCAGCAGGTACAAAAACCCCGCAACCATTGCAAGCGTCGCATACACCTGTACATTTACAGAATCTCCTGTCTGCGGTTCGCTTCCTGACGGCGCTTGTGGCGCTTTTGGTACTTGTGGCTCTTTTGGTACTTTTGGCGCTTTTGGCGCTTGTGGCGCCTGAGGCTGATTCTCACTTGGCGTTTTCATTGGAGTCTTGACTGTATTTTTCTTGATATTTACTTCCGTCTGGCGCGTATTCGTATTTCCTGCATTGTCCACAGCGGTTACACACAAGACATGCCGGCCTGTACCGGAAACCTTTACGGCAAACTCATAGGCATTCACAATTTTCTCCTCAAATGCCAGCGCCGGCACAGAAATTTCTTTGCTTTTATCTAACTGGTATGTCACGGATGCTATACCGCCTGTGATTCGCTCTTCCCCATTCTCATCCACCTGATCCAAAACCTTCACATTTACATCAACTGCATGTGAGAATGTCTGCGACAGTTCCCCGTCTTTAGACGAGAATCCAATCTCCGGGGCATTGTCCTCAACAACAATTCCGCCTTCCCGTGCCGCAATCGTCTTCTCAGAAGATAAGTTACCGGCATTGTCCGTACAGGTTAAGCTGATGTTTCCCTTAAAATCTTCTGATATTGTAATCTTTGCATATGTCCGCTCACCCTTCTGAAATAGCTGGATATTCCCAGCTGCAAACTCTCCCTGGCCCGGCGTCAAAACGCCATAGAACAATCGCTTGCGACTTTCAGGAATCTCAATGGTTCCGGCTACATCTTCTGCACCTGCTCCGGCTGTTCTTTCATGAGACTGCTGTAATACCCTGGCTTCCGCCTCTTCGTCCGGTTGCAGCAATACTAATCCATCCACTGCCGTTTTGTTAGGGTTATCTCCCATAAACGCTGATACCATATAATCTAACTGCTTTACCCCGCTCCCTTCCTCAAAAATGGGAACAGTTACAACAAGGCTCTTTTGGCTTATTATCCAATCCAGGATATTTACATACCCCTGATTGAAGCTGAGCTCCTCCAATACCGGAGCTGTCTCATCCGCCCATTTTGCATAAAGCGTAACCTTTCGAGGCGCACTTGCGTCTTTTACCGCCTTACTGAAATTCTTCTCTACCTGCAAATCAAAATCCCAGCCATTACCTTCCTGTCCCTGATTGTCCATGTACCAGCCTTTGAAATGATATCCTCTCCTTGCAGGCTCATCCACTTTATTAACATATCCCCCATAAGGCACACGCTGGCTTTCCGGCGTCTCTCCCTCTGCCCCATTGAGGTCAAAGTCCACTTCATAAATATCCCTGTCATAATAAAGCTTTAATACCAGACTGCCATCTGACGCCACGATTCCTTCGCCTGCGCGCATCTCATGCGCTGTATTCTCTGAAAATCCCGTATATGTCTTGGCTTGGGCTCTCACCTCATCTCCCGCGGCCGCTTTTGTTTCCTCTGTTGCATCCAGCCGGTAACTGCCATCCAGCTCCTGCTTGTAATGCTCTGTCCGATAGGCTGTTCCTGTAATGTCCCATCTGGCATAAAGCGTTTGAGACCCCATAATGCTAATCTCTTCTCCCTCTTGGTAAGTGTCACCTGTACCATCTGCCTCTGTGTTCCATCCTGCAAACACATAGCCGTCGCGGGATACCCCCTTGGCAACCTGGAATTCTGCCGGCTGATAACTTACCTCATTATGTACATTTGCATAGCAGGATTTTGTCACAGGTTCTTGCCTGCCCATACCCCCGTTCATATCATAGGACAAAATGACGTCCTTGCCATAGATGCCATAATAGGAGGAATTCTGCGTTAAGACAAGCTCCTCCCCAGACTGAAAATCCGCTTGGAACTGATTCTCGTCCTCTGTCCAGCCTATCTTATCCCAGCCTTCCATATCTTTCAGTTCCGGGGCTTCTACTGTCTGCGTCCCCGCCTGGTTTACATTCGCCTGTTTCGTTTCCTTTTGCCCCGCGCCACCGGAATAGAAATCAGCAGCCAGGCTGTCTGTAAAAACAGCATAAAGGTTAATGTCCTGCGTCATTTTACCCAGAGAATCGCCCGCCTGGTAGAGCTTCCCCGATCCATCTTCATTCTTACTCCATCCAAGGAACGTGCGCCCCTCATATGTCAGAATATCCTTCCCCTGCGCATCCTTATGGGACTTCACTGTCGCCTCGTCTTCCTCAGAATATTGGTTATCATCTACAACATTTCCTGTCGCGCCATTGCTGATATAATATACAAAATATTTATATCCGGGATCGGTTTCCGTAAGCGTTACCTTTGTTCTGTCATCGCTCAATTTCGCGTACCAAGTCTTACCGGAATTGCTGATATCCACAAATTTGATTTTCTTCATATCCCTCTCATGAAGAAAGGAATAACCATCCTTGCCTTCTGCAATCACATATCCCTCGACTGCTTTCACATAGAGGTTCACAGGATATGTCAGTGTAGTACTGATAAATATTTTTCTGGGCGTACCGCTGTCCTGATCCAAATATATTCCGTCCACTCCAGACGCTTGCGTGCCGTCGCCACTGAACTTGGCATTCCCCGAGACCCTCAGTTCCGCCTGCCCATCCTTTACGGAAGAATTAAAGATTCCGCCGCTGCCGCTATAATCTGATACCGCATCCTTATAATCACAATAATTTCCTGCAAAGATTCCACCAGTAATATTAGTAATTGTCCCCCGTTCCCAACAATGGTTGAGGCAACCTCCCTTATTGACGGCATAATTGTTAAGGAAACTTCCCCCATGGATACTCAGGGTTCCCATACAGTTATACATGCAGCCTCCACCCACGTTGCCATGCACATCAAGCGTAGAGGTAGTACGGTTATTACGGAAAACACCGCTGTAAATATTTACAACATTATTACTAAAACAAACAAATGCTCCTCCTTGTGTCCCCGCACTGCAATTTTCTATTATTGTATCCCTGATATCTATCGTATTGCTAGAGTCCGCATAAAATGCTCCGCCTGCTGACCGCCAGCCACTGCCCTTTGTAGAACAGCTTTGAAAGACTGCGCCATTGATATCTATCTTACAGCCATTATATATATATAACGCGCCTCCCTGATCACTGGAATCCGCCTGGCCAACACTGCAATCTTCAAACTTTGTACCATGAATATCAACAGCGCTTGCATATATATAGATCGCACCGCCATAACAGCCTTCTCCTAACGTAGAATTCGCCGTGCAGTTTTTAATCGTCGCCCTGTTTAATGAGGCGCTCGCCTGGCCCAAGTAAATGGCTCCCCCATTTCCTGACTTTACACAATTCTGAATCACACATCCATCATTCAATGTCAGTTCGCCCGAATGAACCTCCAGCATAGAAACAGCGGAAGGTACCGAACCTCCATCCATGGTAATATTCCCCACGGTCAAATTTCCTCCGGCCTGAACATTAAAACAAGCCGCATTCCCCCCTCTTTGAATCGTCCCGCCGCCTGTGATTGTAACATTTCCACTGATTGTCACAAATGCTGTAATTGTGAGGACAGCATTCTCTTCCACAATCACCGTTACATCGCTCAAAGTGCGTTCATCCCAGGTTTCATTTTGCCCGGCAGCAATCCTGATAAGCTGCGTATCTTCATCCGCAAAAAGAATGTCCGCATCCTCGGCATAAAGAACGTCCGCGTCCCCTGCATAGAGAACATCCGCATCCTCCGCGTAAAAAATTTCTCCTTCCTCACCAGAATTAACCTTTTCCACACAATTCTCTTCTATGCTGTTTTCCTCACTCTCCACAGCCACCATGATCTCCGGTAAAACCACACCTTCAGACAACCGGTATTCGTGCGGCAAAACAGGGGTGAAGCGATAGGTTCCCTGCTGCTCCATATCATATTGGGGCCTGCTTTCCCAGGTAATACCCTCTAGCACAATCTCTGAGACGGCTTCCATTTCTTCCGCGGTTTCCCCCTTCTCCGACACTGTATCTTCCATCACTGTGCTTTCTAACGCCGCAGGTTCCATTACCGCATCTTCTGATGCCTCAGATTCTTTTACTGCATCTTCTGACGCCTCTGATTCCTTCACTGCATCTTCTGACGCCTCTGATTTCTTCACCGCATCTTTTAACGCCTCTGATTCCTTCACTGCATCTTGCGGTTGCACCTGTATTTCCTGGTTCTTTGCCGTACTCTGGCGGCATACAACAATCAGGCTGCTGGGCAGATGTAACGCTTCTATTGGCGTGCCAATATCAACAGTTTGTGATTTTATGTCCTCCGAAAGCTCATTAATAGATAAGATTTCATATTGTCCGTCACCAGCCGACATTTCTGCTGCCAACACAAATGTCTGATAATACAAATTGGGCAAAGATGTCATTATCAGACAAATGGAAAGCCAAACTATAAACAGTCTGTTTCCTTTTCTTGGCGCTTGCCTCTTCTCAAGCAGCATATTCCTTTTCTCTTTCATCCTCTTACACACTCCTTCCCTAATCATATTAGCAATCCGTCAATCGTCTTATCTATAATTATACAATCATTCACTCACTTGTAAACAAATAATTTCAGGGGCAAGCGGACTTTTGCGCCACACTTACCCCTGTTTCAAACCACCTGTTTTGATGGTTCGCCTATACTGTTTTAATCCGTTCTAACCATGCGCCGTCGGCGCTTAGCATTATTACCCGAAAGAATTAAGCCTTGCCAACAGAACCGAATAATTCCATCTTCTCTGTTACAGTTGCTTTGATAGCCTCTACGCCCGGTGCAAGCACTTTACGCGGGTCAAAGCCCTTGCCTTCCAGATCCTTGCCATCTTCAATGTACTTTCTTACAGCTGCCGTAAAGGAAATCTGGCACTCTGTATTAACGTTAATCTTAGCTACGCCAAGAGAGATTGCTTTCTTAATCATATCTTCAGGAATACCCGTACCACCATGAAGAACCAGAGGCATTTCCCCTGTCTTCTGCTGAACGGCATCCAGAGTCTCAAAGCTCAGTCCTGCCCAGTTTTCAGGATATTTACCATGGATATTACCAATTCCAGCTGCCAGCATATCTACGCCCAAATCAGCAATTGCCTTACACTCATCGGGATCTGCACACTCACCTGCACCGATAACTCCATCTTCCTCGCCGCCGATTGCGCCAACTTCTGCTTCGATTGACATTCCCTTGTCATGTGCAATCTTAACAAGCTCTGTAGTCTTTGTTACGTTCTCGTCGATTGGATAATGGGAACCATCAAACATAATGGAAGAAAATCCTGCTTCCACGCATTTCAGGCATGCTTCATAGCTGCCATGGTCAAGGTGAAGTGCAACGGGAACCGTGATATTCAATTCCTTGAGCATACCATTCACCATGCCTACAACAGTTGTATAACCACACATGTATTTTCCTGCACCCTCGGAAACACCCAGGATTACCGGAGAATTCAGCTCCTGCGCTGTCTGTAAAATGATCTTGGTCCACTCCAAGTTGTTGATGTTGAACTGTCCAACAGCATAATGTCCTTGTTTTGCTTTCTGTAACATTTCTTTTGCAGATACTAACATTTCTTTTCCTCCATTTCTGTCCTCTGCTCCCTTGGCAGAAAACACTGTCTTTATTTTTTACATGGCATTTCCATTCAGCCTCCTGGCAAAATATTATGCCGGGTGAAATCCCCATAGGGTTCCACTTCATACTGTATAGTTTACCTTATTTCTCCAAAAAAGAAAAGGGCTTTCCGAAATTAAATTTTATTTTTAGAGGAACTTTATAATATCAGATTAAATTTAGGAACGCCCTTCAAAATCTCTTGCGGTCTTTGGGCGTCAAACCATGTATAGTCTGTGACCCGCCGTTCATCATCCATATACAGGGTAACATACATGCCTGTGACGTTGTCCGTATAATCTCCCACCAAATCCGTCAAGAAATCATGGCAATCTTTGCTTTCATGCTCCAGCCAATGGCATACTCCTCCCTCCAGCAGCGTGGCATTCGCCTGATTTCCTTCATATATGTACCGCTCCAATCTAATATTATCTACCTTCCCTTCAAACACGCTGCCATGCACATAACGTTCAAGCCTTCCCTCATCGTTATACTTCACTTCCATAATTTCTTCCATACCACAAAGCCCAAAACGCAGCCCTATCTGTATAGATGGAATCTCCCGGAAAATATACTCTCGCCCTTCTATCGTCCCCTCTAAACGGTCACATGCAACCAAACGCCCTTCCTCATCATAACTATAAACGAAGCCAGGATTCGTGTGTTTTTTTACAAACCTTCCACGAGATATATTTCCGATGAGAAGTTTCTGTAAATGGCATTCCGTCAAAATACCTCTCGGCAGGGACATGCCGCCTTGGGAATATTTTTCATGGGCAATCTTCCTCTCTGTCTCTTCTTTGAAAAAAGCCTCTTTATCCTTATATTTCTCATAATAACCTTGTAAGGATTCCAGCCCTTCATTCCTAAGTTTCCTAAGCTACTGGTAAGAATCACTTTTCTTGTATGACGCAATTTCTTCTTTAGAAATCATCTCCACTTTTGTATTGCTCCTTAATATAATTACAAAACACAACAGCATTGATTCACGAAGCTTTTTTCTTCTGCAATACTCTAACAGCAAACACAATTGCAATAATCTCTGAGAGCGCTCCTGCTATCAAAAATGCAAAGGATATATCCCTCCACATAGACGCCTGCCACAAATATATGCCGAGCACCAATAATCCCAAGCCCACAAAGCACATCACGGCTCCCCAAATTGACTTCCCTAAGCAACTGCAAATGATTGCGGCTACAATTAAAATAACAATAAATAGTAGCTCTATAGTAAAAATATTCATGAATGCACCTCCATTTTTATCTCACTTATCTTCGTTCCTATTCTGTAAAACAGATGGGTAGAAAAATCACTACATCAGCTAAATAAAGTAATTATTTTATTCCCACCGCCAAGTTCTTTCACATTTGCAGTTCTTCATACAGTTTACGAAAATCATCACAATAGTCCTTAGCGCATTTGTAATATCCACCATTTGTTACAATACGGTTTGATCTAATTGTAATAATATCAATTCTTTTTCCATCTTTATCATAAATCTGTATGGAAAATACATATCCATCATCGTTATCTGAAAATGTTTTCCTTACACGCAATGAGTGAAACAGCGCAACAACTTTCCCCATATTTTCTTCTCCTGTGACAACCGTAAGATTGTCCCCCGGATAATACATTTCTATCTTGCTAAGCTCTTTCACATCTATATCTTTTAATAACTTCGTATTTCTTCCTGCTTGCCAGACCATGAGCACTACTATAACAATTAAAATACACGATGTTCCTATAATGATTCTCTTTTTCATACGTCGCCTCCCAAATATTATATAAAAATACCGTCATATTCTTACTTTATTATAACCGACCCCCATTTTATCTGCCACTTTTCCCTCTTATAAAGGCCTGGCATCTTGCCGTTTTACCACTAAAAGCTAAACGCACCTGGCGTCTGTTACCTTGTACATACATCGGAGAAACACTTTCCACTTTCATTTCTTCCGTATATTCCAGATGATTTTCTGCATGCACCACATTGGGTTGCACACAAATCAATATTGCCCCTGCTAACAACACGCCTACGGCTTTTCTTTGTAATTTCTCTCTTATCATTAGGCCCCCTCCTTCCCTTTTACTCAAAGCTTATATGCGCTCCTACTTAATAAACGTACAAGAAGGATAAAACACTACATCCTTTTACAAAAATTATCAAATTTTTTATTCCACTACATGAATCCCCTTCTGGATTTTTAACAATTCTTCCTGTGAGAGGTTTCCCATGAGGTTAAATTTTAACGTACCGTCCTCGCTAATCCAGGTCATCGAACTCTCTTCTTCAGGATTCTTTGCCCGCAGATAATAGATGATTTCTCCCCTGTTGCCTGTAATTTTTAAAAAATCCTTATTTTCATTGTCTACCTCCAGACCATCGTCAATGGGGCCATAACTAAAATCCAAATACCGACCCTCATCATTAACGTAAACTGTAAATCCGCCTGGGGAAGAATAGTCATCCAATTCCAACCGATATCCTTCCGGCACATAACCCAATTCATAGCGGGGAACTTCTATATTTCCGGCATCCTCCACAAACTGAAACGAAATATGGTCATGATGCCACTGAATCAGCCATTGCCCCGCCTTTGATATTGTCTGAGGATGGGTCACGCCAAAAAGTACCACGAAAACAGCCGCCGCTGCTGCCGCAAACTGCCTTAGCTTTTTTCTGCGCGCCTTCTTCTTTTGCCCTTCTATCATCTGATCCATCTTCTGATAAAATGCATCTGAAAGCAGACAGCGCTCCCGCAGCGTATGATTATCCGGTATAAGGGACAGTTCGTATTCATGCACCAGGGTAACCATGTCCTTGAACGTCTGGCTTTCCCGACGATTTTCATCCATTCGCTTCATCCCATACCTCCTTGAATTTTTTCCTGCCCCGAAACAGACGCACCTCTACAGTTTTTACAGGCACCCCCTGTATCCTGGCAATTTCTTTGTTGCTCAATTCATAATAGTATTTCAGCGTCAATGTCTCCCGAAGAATCTCCGATATTCCTTCCATCGCCTTTTGGACAAACATTGCCCTCTCCTGCCGCTCTATCATATGAGGGGCGTCATGTTCTGGAGCTTCGTCATATAAAATAATATCCTCCAGTTCAGCTTCACTATAATGGTTTGCACGGCGAATACTATCCAGAACTTTGTTCTTCACTATAGAAACGCACAAACCAGTCATTTCCCTACATGATAAATGTGAATATTTTGTGAAATTTTCCGCCAAGGAAAGAAATGAGTTATGCACCTCGTTTTCTGCGTCTGCCTGGTTTCGCCCCATAG
>CAJUTD010000056.1 GCA_910589635.1 uncultured Lachnospiraceae bacterium
CCGGACAAGCTCCTGGTATGGCTTCATCAGCTCAGCCTCCCAATCATCCGTCCCCGGAAGATGTTTTACAGGTTTTTCTTTCAGCCGCTCCCTTGCTTTCTCAAAGTTGATTATCCTCATTCCGTTACCTCCTGTTTTTCATCATGATATATTCAGGCACTAAAATAAGCCCACTACCAATCATAGAAATATAATTGATAATGGACTTGTTCAGATGTCCGAGTATCTAATTATGTATAAATACTGCTTTTCAGCCATTGTCTCTATTATATCTGTTTGTATACTAAAGTATTCAAGCTTGACTGGGTTGTCATGTCTATTGTGATCCTCTGCCTGCTTGCCTGGGGGCTCTACAGTTTATTAAGCAGTCTGGAAAAACGATATTTGAAACGTATGTCTTAAACACAAAGTAATATATACAAAAGTCCCTATAGAAAGCAAGCTTTCTAAAGGGATTTTTGTGCAATATACCTTTACAAATTTAATGGGTAAACCTTTGGAATTTTAGGTATCAATAAAACGATTTCATAAAAGACTTAGGCAATAACCAGTGTCCTTATGCAGCTTGGAAAAATAGATTGACACACTCATACTTTTCCTGTATCATTATCGTTACTGAAATATTATAATTTTTTATTTATGATAAAAAACGCTGCTCCTTGCCACCGGGTAAGAGTTTTCTGCGTCAGACTTTCCATCGTTAGGTCTTAGAAGATGGGGAGTTTGGCGTTTTTTCTTCTATCAAAAATTTGTCGCGTAAAATATAAAAGTATCTTTTTGTAAAAGAACAATCATATATACATTTTTATTTACTTAGGAGGTATCACACCTATGAAATCCAAAAAACTCTTCCACGAATTTTTACGATATGTAACCTTAAATATCTGCGGTATGATCGGCCTGTCCTGTTATATCCTGGCTGATACTTATTTTATTGCAAAGGGCCTTGGCGCCAACGGCCTGGCAGCCTTAAACCTTGCCATTCCGGTTTACAGTTTCATTCACGGCAGCGGCTTAATGCTGGGGATGGGCGGCGCAACAAAATATACGATTTTCCGAGGACAACAGAAACAGGAATATGCAGACAAGACGTTTTCTAACATGCTATGCCTTACTGCAATTTTCGCTGCTGTTTTCCTGTTCATGGGCATTTTTCTCGCCGAAGCTCTCACAACTGCCTTAGGGGCTGACAGTGAAATTTTTACCATGACAAAAACATATCTGCAAATCCTTTTGATTTTTGCCCCTGCCTTCCTATTGAATAATGTCCTTCTCTGCTTTGTGAGGAATGACGGCAATCCAAGGCTCTCTATGACCGCTATGCTCATCGGCAGCCTGGCAAACATCGTATTGGACTATATTCTCATATTTCCGCTGGATATGGGCATTCTGGGGGCTGTGTTGGCGACTGGGCTCGCTCCTGCCATAAGTATGTGCATTCTGTCAAAACATTGGATTACAAAACAGAATCATTTCCACATCCGAAAGCTGCAATTGTCTGCGGATTTAACGAAAACAACCCTCTCCCTGGGGCTCCCTTCACTGATTACAGAAATTGCCTCCGGAATTGTAATGATTGCTTTCAATTTCATCATCCTCGGGTTGCTGGGAAATATTGGCGTCGCCGCCTACGGCATTGTCGCCAACCTGTCGCTTGTCGTCATTTCAATTTATACGGGAATTGCACAGGGAACACAGCCGATTACCAGTCGTGCTTACGGATTGGGAAACAGAGATGAGATTACAAAAATCCTTAAATACGCCACCGTCACTATCACATTGATATCTGTCTGTATTTACGTTTTATTTGTGTTAAGTAACAGTTTCATCGTTGGTATTTTTAACAGCGCGCAGGACACATATCTACAGCGAATTGCCGAAACGGGGCTTATCCTATATTTTACCGCCATCCCTTTTGTCGGCTTTAACATCGTGCTGTCCACACACTTTACCTCCATCGAAAAAGCGCTGCCAGCGCAGGCCCTTTCTCTGACACGGGGACTTTTCTTAATCGTACCGATAGCATTCGTTCTCGCCTATTTCTTTGGAATGACAGGTGTATGGCTGTCATACCCGATTACAGAATGCACCGTCTCCGTTCTGGGAGTGATACTGTATCAGAAATTTGGCAGAGTACGCTAAAAAAGCTGCTGCATAAGATATTCCCATTCAGGATATGACGGTAAACGTTTCCTATCCCGTTTGCAAAATTCTCAATGCGGCAGCCCTCTTAGATGGCAATTTATATTCTATTTTATTTCTTCTTGTCGGACTTTTTATCAGCCTTCTTATCCGCTTTCTTCTTGCCGTCAATCATGCCCTTCAGCTTCAATGCCTTATCAATATTTCCTTCCACCTTGAGCTTCTTCATGGTAACTGCAAAAACCGGATCTAATTTCCCTTCCGCAATCTTCATCAGGTTTTCTGCGGAAGCCGTAAATGTAGCGTCTCTGTCATGATAATCATAAGGTTCCACATAAAGCTTGCCATCTTTTACTTCCACATAAAAGATTCCCTCCGCTTCCCCTGTGATGTTGAACTGATATGCCAAATGCTCCGTGATACCTGAAACATCCGCATCCATAAATTTCTCTTTTACCTTTGCAAAAAATTCTTCATATGTCATCTTCCATTCCTCCTTATTTCATAGAATACCACCAATCGTAGACAAGGTCAATGACTTTTTGTAGTACTTTAAAGTGATAAAGTTATCATCCCGCATACCGCAACGCATCAATTGGCTTTTTATTGGCAGCTTTATTAGCTGGATATAGCCCGAACACAATACCAATCACAGCAGAAAATGCTACTGCCAGCAACGCTACACGCACATTCATGGTTACGCTCAGTGCAGAGCCCATAATATTTCCAATCACCTGTAGTGCTGCCCAGGAACATATGATTCCTATCAAACATCCAGAGAGGCTCACAATCACTGCCTCCAGAAGAAATTGCAGCATGATGCTGCTCTTACCCGCCCCTATGGCTTTGCGTATGCCGATCTCTTTCGTGCGCTCCGTCACAGACACGAGCATAATGTTCATAATCCCAATCCCACCGACTAACAGGGAGATCGCCGCAATTCCACCCAACATCATAGACATGGTATTGCTGGTCTTTGCCATCGCCTCCATCACCTCAGACTGATTTTGAACATCAAATGCATCCTCATCATTGCCAAAACGTGCAAGAAGAATTTCCTCCAATTTCATTTGTGCCAAATCCATAGAATCCTCATCCGCAGAAGATACATAAAACTGTGAAATTTCAAGGACATTGTCTGTAATCTGTCCCAATGTCGTGTAGGGGACATATCCCTCCAGCACGACTGTCTCTGAACTGTCGTCACTGCTCCTGATTGCCATGGCAGAGGAGGGCGATGCTGACTCCTCGGACAGCACGCCTGTCACCAGAAATGCTCTCCCATCCAGCGACAAACTTTCTCCCACTACATCTGCCCTCCCAAAAAGTTCTACCGCTGTATCATAAGAAAGTACAATCACATTGGAGCGGTTTTGCAAATCCACCTGCTTTAATATCCTACCGGCACGTAAATCCATATTCATAATCGCAAAATATCCGCCGCTGGTCCCATACACATTCAGCGAATTATTGATATACTCTGTCTTAGCAGTTACACTTGCCCTGCCCACCGGAGCCGCATCTGCAAATTCCTCTTCTGCGAACAACTCCAAAAATTCATTATACTTCAAGGGATTTTCTTTATTATCTGAAATCCGTACGCTAAGATAATTGCTGCCCATGCCGGCAATCTGTTCAGCAACAGAATTTCCCGCGCCATCTGCAAGCGATACCAGAATAATTAACGCCGCCACTCCAATGATAATCCCTAACATCGTGAGAAAGGTACGCATTTTATTGGCGCAGACTGCGTTCCATGCCATCTTACCTGTCTGAATTACCATCCTTTCCCTCCTTTTCCTGCCCATTATAAACATTTGTTCTATCTTTTTCCACTTCCGTAACCATACCGTCCCGAATATGAATCTTGCGTTCTGCCTCCCCAGCAACCTCGTTATCGTGCGTAATCAATACAATTGTATTTCCCGCTGCATGAAGTTCATGGAATAATCCCATAATCTCCTGCCCTGTCCGGGTATCCAGATTTCCGGTGGGTTCATCGGCAAGAAACAACGAGGGCGTCGTCACCAGGGCCCGGGCAATTGCCACTCTCTGCTGCTGCCCCCCGGACAATTGCGCGGGAAGGTGTTTCCTGCGGCCGGAAAGCTCTACCTGCTCCAACGCCTTACACACCCTGTGCTTACGCTCCTGCGCAGAAAGTCCCTGATAAATCAGCGGCAGTTCTACATTTTCCTCCGCAGTAAGCCGCGGCAGCAGGTTGAAATTCTGAAAAATAAAACCAATTTTACGGTTACGTATTTTTGCCAGTTCCCTTTCGGAGTAATGTTCAACAGATATTCCATCCAGAATATAATCTCCCTCGTCCGCCACATCCAGACAGCCGATAATATTCATCATTGTAGATTTACCGCTGCCCGAAGGTCCTACAATACTGACAAATTCCCCACGCTGTATCTCCATACTGGCATGATCTAAGGCATAAACCTTATCATTTCCCATCTCATATATTTTGGAAACCTCCTGTAACTGAATCATATCCTTCCTCCTTATTGCCGGTTGCCAGATGTTCCACTGCCTGACGTTTCACTGCTTTCATGCCTTTTGCCGCCCGGCATTTCACCCCCAGGCATTCCACCACTTGGCATTTGACCGCCTCCGGGCATTCCGCCGCCCCCAGGCATATCTCCCATATTTCCAAACCCCTTAGAATTTCTCTCACCAGAAACATTTCCAACCCGCTGGTAATAAACCTTATCACCCTCAGACAAGCCTTCTGTAATCTCCACCGTGCTGCCATCTGACAGGCCAGTAGTCACTTCCTGCTCACCGCCAAGGTTCCCATCACTATCCGCCTGTGTATATACAAATACTTTTGCGCCGCGCTCCTGGAGGGCATTGACCGGGATTGTCACGACATTTTCCTGCTTTTCAACTGTGATTGTAGCAGAGGCATTCATTCCCTCTTTCATACGCTCGTCCCCAGGTATTTCCACCTCTACCGTATACTTTGCCACGCCGCCGCTGGAGCTGCCGGCAGAACTTCCCACTTTCGTCACAGTTCCTGCAAAGGTCTCATCCTCGATGGCGTCCAAAGTAACTTCAGCCTGCTGTCCCTGCGAGACGGAATTGATATCCAACTCATCTACATTTACGGATAATACCATAGTATCTGACGATGCGATTGTAAATGCAGCAACCTCACTGTCAGAACCTGCGTTCTCCACACTAGCGCTTTGGCTGCTCTCTTGGCTGCTGTTCTGTGAAGAGGAAGCGCTGGCTGCTATCAGGCTCACATTCTGCCCCCCACTTGCTGATGAGCTTCCCGCTCCACCGGCGTTTCCCGCTACTGCTTCATTTCCTGTATTGTTTCCGCCTGCCCTTTCACTTTCTCCCTCTGCTTCTGCATTCTTACTGTTTTCTTCCTCTCCTTCCTTCCCATTCTTATCACCTTGTGTGTCTCCTGTTTTATTACTTTTATTCCCTCCTTCTGTGCCGTCATCATTATCCTTTTTGGTATCTTCTTTCTGAGAATTTTGTTTTTCTGCCGCTGTAAAAGGATATGTAATACAAAAACTTAACTCTTTACCATCAGACGCCACAGACAAGCCGGATAAAACCCCTGTTTTAACTTGAGCAACGCTGCTGTCTGTAAACAGATATCCTTCTCCTGCCGCTAATGTCACATACGCCTGGTAGGAAGTTTCCGCTGCAAATTTCTTATCTCCTGGTTTCCAGGAAATCTTCCCTTGATAACTCCCATCCTCCGCACACAGTGTTGTCTGTGGCGTGCTCCCCGTCTTCGGTGGTTCCATTACTAAAATTTTTTGATTAGCATTGCCGGTATCTGTAATTTCCAGTGAGAGAACTTTTTCTTCTTTTGCCGCATCTTGTGGCTCCTGCACACTTTCTTCCGTCGCATCTGCACTTTCCGATGACGGTGCGCTCCCAATACTTATTACTTCTTGTTTTGATAGTTCCGTGCCCTCCGCTACTGTTGCCGTCTGCTTCGCTATCCCTGCGCTCCCCACCAGAGCGACAGCCTTCTTAGATAATTCTGCACTTCCCGCTACTGTTGCCACATATCCCGATGCTTCCGTTTTTCCCACTACTGTAGCTGCACTCTGGGAACCCTGTATATCTTCTTCCTCGTCTGTGCTGCCCTCCGCCGAGATATTGACAGACTTTATAATTCCATCTGTCTCAGCAGTGATGACGCCGCTCTTTGACAATGCAATCAGGTTCTGTAACTTTTGCGCCAATTCTTTTCTGCTCGCCATCTGCTCCTGGTACTCCAGGCTTTGCCCAGCAGTGGCAACCTTCAAAAGTGTAGTCCCTGCGTAAACATTCTCCCCCTCGGATACGCAGATTTCCTCAACCGTGCCCGAAGCAGCAGTAACAGCTAGTTCATCTTCCTCTTCTTCTCCATCTGCACTACCGTCAATAGACAAAATCAGCAAGGCCCCCTGCTCCATCATACAATCTGAAATGTCCTGTCCCTCTTGCACATAAATTTTCTTAACGGTCCCCTCTGTCTTTGCCGTTACAGACTGGCTGTCTGTATCATCTTTACTGTCATCTATTTGTTCGTCCAGTTCATCCAGTTCATCCTGAACATCTTCCATGGCCCTAAGTACTGATACTTGGTTGACCACAGCAAGTACGTCTCCTTTGGATACATACTCATTTTCTTCCACGTTTACTGTATCCACAACAATACCGGAAGGGATGGTAATTGATGTCCCTTCTTCATATTGCAAATTTCCGGTTCCCACGATTGTGTCAGAAATCGTTCCTATTTGTGCCTGCACTTCCTGAATAGGTACATCTTGAGCGACTGCATGCCCTCCCTGTATTCCTCCCCAATAATAGATGCCTAGAGATGACAACCCAATTGCTGCAACACCTCCAACTAGACAAACAGCCTTTTTCTTTTTCGTCATTTGATGCCATTTTCCCGCTTTTCTCATGCCTGTTTCCTCCTCTTTCTCCCTTATACTGTAGTGTCCTTTTGTTCTGATTCCTTACTTTTTGAGGGTTCGCTTTTTTCACCATCCCTCTTTGACGGCATCACCGTAATTTCTGCTGCACTATTATCATCTGTGAAAATTACCATAACAATATCCCCTACAGAAATGTCAGAAATCGTTATCTCCTCACTGCTCTCTTCCTTATCAGGCATCTCGCCTGCCGGCGCTTTCCCATCCGGTTCTGAAGGCATTTCCCCCTCTTTCATTTCTTGTCGGCTATCCGGCTTTTCCGGCATCTCGCTATCTTCTATTCCCTGTCGGCTATCTGGCTTTTCCGGCATCTCGCTATCTTCTATTCCCTGTCGGCCGTCCGGCGTTTGCGGAACATCCCCGTTTTCAGGCAACCCCCGCATATTCGTACGCCTAATAACCGTATCTTTCGTAACCGTTATCTCCTGTTCTTCCCCTGTCAATTCTGAATCAGCCATAGAAGCCATGTTACCGTCTGCAACTTTTATAATGATCGTATCTTCTGTCACCTTACTGACCTCTCCGTGCACGGCATTCTCATTTTCCCACTCCCTGGTAATATTCTTGTCTTCCTGTTTATCTGATTTGCCACAGCCATTCAAGCTTATAACCGCCATAGACACACTCAGCAAAATTACTGCTAGTTTATTCTTCATAAATCCACCAATCCTTTCTAATACCGCTTACTTTTTAATTCCCGCTCAGTATAATCTCAGAACTTTAAATGAAGCTTAAAACTGCCTTGAAATTTTGTGAAATTTCTGTGCCCTGCCTTTTGTGTGTATGCACTTTTTGCTGGACGGCTTTTTATTTTGTTGCCAAGCCATAAATTTCAGTGCCTTAGAATAAAACATGCTCGCCTAATGGACGAAAAAAACAGTAACTTAGTTTCCCAAGCTACTGCTTTGTATCTTACCCTCAATAATAAAAAATCGAGTTTTAGTATAAGCAACAAAATGCCATGTTTTGTTATATCAGAAGTCCAGTATTTTTGAGTTTTATTTTCAGAGTTCTTTCATCATGCGTGTGGACATCAAGCAAGTTTCCCTGTTGGTAAAATAGATAATTCGATTTTTAGTGTCTATTTCTTTTATGTTATTTTTATTTACCAGAAAAGACCGATGGCAACGTACAAAGTTATCGTCCAATGTGCTTGCCAGTTCTTTTATCGTGCTGGTAAATTCAATTTGACGGTCTTTCGCATGAAGAATGACTTTATGGATATTACTGGAAGTTTCAAAAAAGAAAATATCGTCATAGTCTATGCTGATTTTTCGTTCTCCCACTTCAATTGTATAAACTTTATGTGTTTTGTTGGTCTGGAGGGCATAACGTTCCATTGCATTTAATAGGCATTCTCTGATTTTCACTTTTGCTTCGGCAGGGTTGTCCTTTAATACAAAATCCATTGCTTCCACCCGATATTGAAAGGTCATGTAGCTTAGTTCGGAATGTGCAGTTATAAATATGATAAAACCACGGGGGTCAAACAATCTGATTTCTTGTGCGAGTTTCATTCCGTTCATGCTGCTGTTCAGATCAATATCAAGGAAATAAATGCCTGTGTTCTGACTAGTCTTGACCTTTTCAAGCAGTACATAAGGGTCTCCTGTATCTAAAATAAACTGCATATCCAATTCTTCTATCAGCATAGTATTCTGGATGATTTGCATAATAGTCCGCCGCTGTGCTGCATTATCCTCGCATACAAAGATGTCTAGCATATTATGTCACTCCTTTCCTTGTAATTGCCCGCATTTTTATGCCATAAAAGTTACACCCCTGTGGCGTTTCTGTCGGCAAGTTCCACATATTGCATGAAACAACCACATTGCATTGTTGTTTCATGCAATATATTGTCATAGGAACTGATGATTTTCTGAGCGTTGCAAAGTCCAATTCCCTGATGCCCAATTTTTGTACTATAGCCTTTTTGCTTCAACTTATGCAGCGCCTCGCCGTTATCCCGAAAACAGTTATTTATGATGATTGATACACTAGCCTTATTCTGGATGATATTTAAGCCTATTTGCGGCTGCTTGGTTTCCAGTGCAGCTTCAATCGCATTGTCCAAAAAGATTCCCAATATTCTGGCAAGGTCTACGGTGTCTATCGGAAAAATGTCCACCTTGTCGGGAATATCAATCGTGACATCAATACTCGACTCATGTGCATAAATCATTTTTGCGGAGAGCAGGCTTTTGATTTCCAACACGCCGATATTGCTAAGCTGGTTCAGCTTGTAATCACCTTGGTCAATCAGATTCTTTGTTGGGAAGATTTTATTTTCAAAAAACCTCTTTAATTCGTCCACATCTCCATTTTCAATATAGCCGGACATAGAGAGCAAAATGTTAATGTAATCATGTTTAAAAGAGCGCAAACCGTTATACATAACTTCCAGATTATGGGTGTAGTCCTGTAAATCCTGCAAGGCTTTCTGGTTTGCTTCTGTCTGTATTTTTTCCAGATAGGAACGGCGCATAGCCAGGATTATAAAAAGCATAACAAGCAGATACCCTGAAATATGTAAGACATTATTATATACCATTCTGCCGACAGATCCATTTTGTCCCGGAATCAAATCATCAAACAGATATATGGTTATAAGGAGCAGTAATGTGGCATCAATCAAATACCATGTCTGCGGAAGTCGTAAGATACCTTTTCTTGAGAGTAAAATTTTTTTTAGCAGCCTACCGCAAAGCAACGTAATAAAATAAAACAGCAAAATACGAATCAGCCTGACACCGAAAGAAAAATACGGCTGATTTGATAAACTCAGGGGAAACAACATATTTAGAAGACCTGCCAGCAAACCATCTATCACAAGGGCAAGCACGGATCCAATCATGCCCATACAAATATTCTGGGATGCGCTGTCACGGTAGGCTGCCAATGCATAGATACAAACTACTGCCGGAATACCGAACAGTCCGTATGGTATACATGACAGGAGCGTTACAGGCGCTCCGGCAATCAACAGCAGCATATAAAGCATTATAAACGCTTTCAAGCTCATGCGCTGAGACCAAACATTACGAATGGCAATGGAAAGCAGAAAAAAAGACGACAATATGTCAATATAGTGCATCATCCGATCCCTCCTTTCAAGTTTTACCTCCCTGATTATACTGTATGTGATTGTTTGTATCAAGTGTTGCCCTGCGAAAATGATGAATAATTACGTGTTCTGTAAGGGGAAAATGCACTTATTCATGGATTAAGGCATTTTATGACGATTTTGAGAGAATTATTATTTTCCCTGATACACTATTTGATGGTAAATATATATTTGTTTCGGAAAGGAGATTTGAAGATATGAAGAATTTATTAAAAGGAGCAGCAATAACGGTAATCGTACTTGTTGTTTCAATGGTAATCCAGATATTCTGCAATGTAAAGGGTATTCAGATAGACTTGACAATAGCAGGTCCTATGTCAGCGGTTTGTGCAATGTTGGTTTATCACGGCTTGACCAAGAATGAAAAAAATAAAGATAACCAGGAATGAAAAAGTATGTACTTTTCATTTTGCAAAAATATAATAACATCTTACATTTTTTGATGGAGGAACGACATATCATAACAGAGCCAGATGCAGAGCCGATGAACTTGTGAATAAAAATCACAGTTCATTGGCCCTGTTTCATTTCATAAGGTTTTAAGGTGAACGCCCGCCACATAAAAAACGATGTTATGATGGACAGTATTGCTATGACCGAAAAGACTTAACAGACACTCGCCAGACCTGTTTTAAAATTTGAGGGGATTTTTATGTTCTTTTTTCGAGTAGTTATCTATCATTCCTCATACCCTTTTCACATAATCAGAATGGATATAGCCCTCTTTCCCCTCCACGATAATACGTATCCAAGGCCCAGAAGTACCGAGTACATCAAAAAGATTGCCTTTGTTCAAAAAACGAATTACGTTATCTCCCATTTCTGGCGTCTTCCGCACACGTACCCCGTCACCAGTACATTCTGCCACATAGCTCGTTTCGCCGAGTACAAAAATATACCTGGCCGCGCCGTAACCTGTAACACCCTGATACTTAACCTTGTGCCATTCATCGCCGCGCTCTACAATTTCCACTTCCGCTCCTTTCGGAATAGAGGATATCCTATTACCATTTGGCGTCTCTCTGATTAACAGTGGATCCTTCTCTGTAACTACAATTCCACGAACTGAATTCTGCTCTTCTGTCGAATGGATGGGATCGTCCTTCCCCTGAATCTGCTCTTTGAAATCCTCCCACAGCGTCGGATCGTCCATCATATTCCTGGGGCAGTGCTTCCCAGTTGCATCATAATGGCGAATAACCCTCTCAGCCGAAATTCCTGTAACGCGCATAAGATACTTGGCGAGCGCAATCGTATTCGCCCTTGCCATATTGTAATCCCCATCAGCATTCACACAAATTTCCACATTAATCGTATTTTTGTTAGTTGCGTCCTCGATCGGATGCTCTCCGTATTTCTTGCCTACAGAATATGTGCCGTCCCCAAGTTCCGCCGCCTGATATACGCCATCTGAACCACAGTAATAGTGGGCAGATATGCTCAAATGCCCTGCTGCCTGCGCCTGTGCATGCCGTCTCGCTCCCGCTCCTTCTGAAAAATTATCTGTCTCATGGATGACAATATATTTCGGCTCATTCTGCCCCGTATAGGTGTTTTCCGTTGTGATAAAACCTTTATTAATATCCATATAGATGTACCCGCTTTCTTGCAGCTGCTTTCATTCACTGTTTTATGTAGCGGGCAGTAATTTTATTCCTAAAAATAGGATTGCAAACATAAAAACAACAGACAGCCCTTTGGCAACCTCATTCACTGAGAACACTTCGCAATCCATATAATACCAGAACCGCTGCCAGATACACAATCGCCCCAACAGCCATCAGGGACAACCAGCCAAATATTACTCCTGCTGTTATTCCGATAATAATGGCTGCTGCCTGAACCCAAATCCTGGCATCGTAAAGACAGGCAGCAATCATCACCTCTAGTACCAGAACAATGCAGACCACTACAACCGGCATCTGAAATGCAAATACGCAAGAGAGGATTGCAACAAAAAGTCCCAGTGCAAACACTGACAATATTCCATAAAACCTTCGTCTCTTCTGCCTTTGACGCTCCTCGTGCTTCGCAATCTTTCTATGGGTATTATCCCTCTTAAATTCAGCTATCTCCACTATTTCCAAATCATTATCCCTTGCGGTAGATTTTTCATTCTCCATGCAAACCTCCAAATATACGAAAAATAACCACGGTAATCTTTTCATTCAAACTGTATTCTTTATGGCAAAAAGCGCCTTCCCACAGCTCTGTGAAAAGGCACTCCCTTAGCAGCCAAAGAAGGGACTCGAACCCTCGACCTACGCATTACGAATGCGACGCGCTACCAACTGCGCCACTTTGGCATAAATATTATCAAATCCTTATATATTATATCCGCTTTGCAATCATTTTGCAAGTGTTTTTTTTATTTTTTCAGTTCAATTGTATCAGTTCAGTTTATCCAGCCGGAATCAATCCGTAAAATTCACGCGTGAAAATGTTTCACATAATCGATCCCGGCTGAACATGAGCATCATGGACAAATTTCCCGTAAGCAGCGAAACCTGCCATAACTACATTTCAAAATAGCTCACCTGAACAGATCTGCACTGCTTATTTAACCTTTACGGTAAGCGTAGCTTTTGCCTTGCTGTTATTGCCCGCCTTAATCGTAATCTTAGCGGTTCCCTTCTTCTTGGCAGTCACCAAACCTGTCTTAGAGACGGAAGCAATCTTAGGCTTATTCGACTTATAGCTGAACTTGGTGCATACTGTCCCTTTGGGGATGCCCGGCTTAATCTGATAAGTCTTTTTCTTCTTGAGGCTGATACTCTTCTTTTTCAGCGTCACTTTGTTGGGAATGCCTTTGACTGTCACCTTACAGGTTGCCTTTGCACCGCCCACAGCCGTTGCTGTGATGGTAGCTGTCCCGGCTTTCTTCGCCGTAATTTTTCCATTTGTTACAGTTGCAATACCAGGATTGCTGCTCTTCCAGGTAATCGTCTTAGGTGCATCGTCCACATCCAATTCCGCTGTCAGCGTTGCTGTGGTACTTAACCCTTCCGTCTTCTTTGTACAGAGGGTCATAGATGTAGCACTCAATTCCACATGGTCTGCATACATCTGGGGCACTTCCACCAACTTATTATCCATCAGCTTCTCTGCGCGTGCCGTCAGGTTATCCATCTCTGTAGAATCTGTAACGTCTTTCTTCTGTCCTAACTTCTTGGCCTCAGCGGCAAGCTTTGTCATCTGAGCTTTTACGCCGGCACTGTAATTGCTGCTAGCTGCTGCTTTCTCTAAACGCTCTGCCAATCCGTCCATTGGCCTTGCATCAAGATAAATGGGTGAAATCTCATGATAGTTGTTTGCTGCCGCAGCATTCATGCCTGTCATTTTGCTCTTGTCATTGTAATTCTTAACCAGGTTGTTATACTCGTCAACAGTAATCGGAATCATGCCGCCATGGGTTCCCACATCGTTACCAGTACGCCCATAAGTTCCTTGTGGCATCTTTTTCACACTGTCCGGTTTAGACAAATCTGAAGTGACAAACGGCTCATAGCGAATCTGCATATTGCCGTAATTATCAATCATGATACACCACTCGTCACGATCAATAAACTTAAACATGGTGGCTCCCTCATGGTAACCAACCAGGTCATCCAGCGCAGTCTGCTTAATCTTTGTGAAATGGTTGCCTGTGGATTCATTGATAAACCAGTTATAGATGACTTCAGCCTTCCCCATATTGTTCTTATCACCAGTCAGGGCTGACAAATCTCCTAATTCTCCAAACGTAATGCCGTTGTATTTATATGGCGTAATCCTAACCGGTTCTGTACTGTCATAATCAACGTTAGGATCCAGAACCGTGTCTGCGCTCATCAGCTGGATTTTTAAGAGTACGTTTCCTTTATTCGTTCTGGTCTCATCCTTTACTACTCGGTACAGAGTGCCGTAAGGCGTTTCTTTTCCATTTTTATCTTTGCCTGCCACCCAGAGCTGGGAAGTATCAATATTGCCGTACCCGTCATTATCATCAGCGCCGCCAATGTCCACATATTTCTGATAGAAAGCCTCTTCTTCATAAAGTTTCGTAGGCCCAAAGTTGACAAAATCACTCGTCTCACAGCAGTATAGACGGTTTCTTGCCGCACCATCCGCAGCCACGCGCCCGGACCAATATACGAGATAATTATCCTTATCAGGATTATAAATTGCTTCCGGCGCCCATGCCATTGCCGCATCAATCTGAGAACCTACGTCAATATAACGCCGCTCCCAAGTTACCCAGTCTTCCGTCTCCCATACAAAGAGATGTGTACTGCCAATTCCAACCTGTGAAGTCTTTGCCCAATCTCCGCAGACATTGTTTGCCATATTGGATGCAGAACCGTAATTCGCAGAATGCGTATTTAAGTCCGTAGCAAGAAGCCAGACCTTATTGGAATCACTGCCATCAGCCTTACAGCCGCGAATCAAATAGGGGTCGCGGACACCTTGATCCCTTCCCTCAAAGGGGAATAATACGGAAGCATCTCCGATTACTGTGTTGGGAATTTCTTCCTTATCAATCGTCACCTTATAATTTACGCTGTTCGGCGCGCATTTCTCAACACTGTTTATAAAATTGCTTCCGGTGAGGAACGCCGGCTGACAGCCGTTCAATGCCGTCCAGTTCAATCCATCCTCACTGAGGAAAAAGTGAATCTGCTGCACATCATAGTTCTTCCCCTTGGGCACAGAAAAGCAGACATAGACATATCCTGCATAGGAATCGCCGGAAAGACCCTCGCGGACAGTCATCGGAAACGTCTTTGTAGCTGTCGCGCCATCTGCTGTTACCGTAGCAACCAAATTAAACTTATAATTCCCCTCTCCGGCATAAGGCCTCGTTACCTTTAAAATATTTCCTTCCACAGAAGCCGCGCCATGAGTGCCTGCCTCCGGCTGTCCCTGGATAGAATATTCAACTTTTGCTCCGGTCAATCCGTCCACAGAAGCTGGAAGCTCTAAATCCTCTGTCAAAAGCTGATTGATTTCAGATTCACGGATTGTCAAACTTTTGTTGACCGTTTCATTGATATCCCCTGCTGCCTGAGCCCTCAGCCCTTCTGCGGGCAATGCCCCCACGGTAAGGCTGGCGGTAAGGACTACAGCAGATACTATATTTAATATCTTTTTCTTCATATTTGCCTCCTGCTGGTTTATTCCTATTTCTTAATCTTCACATTGGTCGTCAAAGTAACCGTCTTCTTCCCAACTTTCACCTTAGCAGTCACTTTTGCAACACCCTTCTTCTTAGCTGTCAGCTTGCCTGTCTTGGAAATCTTTGCCAGTTTCTTACTCTTCTTATCCAGAGACCATGTTACCTTTCCGGACAAGCCCTTGACCTTTAAGGTTACCGATTTCTTTACCTTGAGAACGCTTTTGCTGCTAACTCCGGTAATCTCACCGACATTGAAGGAAATCCTTTTGGTAATGCTCTTTCCTGCTGAGCTAATCTTTACAGCTACCGTACCGGTACCTGACTTCTTAGCTGTCACTGTCACAATATTACCCTTCACGCTCGCAGAACCCATAGCGCCGCTTGTCGTGGCTTTCACCGTATATCCGGCGTTCTTCATTGCCGTAGTGGGAGTAACGGTAATCGTCGCCTTCTTTCCTTTTGCCAGGCTTGTCGCATTTGCAGACGCTTTCACTCTCGTGATGTCATGGTTTACCTTTACCAATGTCTGGTATTCCATCTCAAAACCGTCATAAAGCGCTGTTACAGTAGTAGTGATACGCGCATAGCCAACTTTCTTCTGAGCGGTAACCACTCCGCTTGCGCTAACTTTAGCAATACTCTCATTGCTGGACTCGTATTTGACAGTAACATCCTCGTTCAATTTCAATGTGCTCGGCAGCCGGAATATCGTTTTCGTCTTCGTAGGCTCAAGCGTAACATTTCTGTCATAGCAGCTTGCCGTAATCTTGGCAATTGGATCACGATCTCCTTTGAATGACTCCGTAACCTCTACGGAAGTCGTTCCGGTCTTTGTTGTATTGCCCGCCTTCACAGAGGTAACAACTTCTGCTGTGCCCTCTTTATGAGCAGTAACTTCACCTGTAGATGCATCCACCGAAATCACATCGCTGTTATCTTTTACTGCAAAACTTATTTCACATCTTTCTGCCGTAAGTTTATCCGGAAGCGTTACTTTAATTTCTCCTTTGGATCCCCGGTTCAAAGAGAGCTTCTTTGTCACATTTATCTCTGTTACGCCTTGTAATATTTCTTCCGGCGTCTTGCTTACTTCCGCATAACCTTTGGTATGTAAATCACTCACCTGATCTGCATCCAGGGCTACGTTGTAGACGCTGATGTCGTCATACTCTCCGGTCGCGTAACCGCCACCGCCCTGATTGACACCAAGATAAATACTTCCACTGTTATCATTCAGCAGAGGTTCCGCTGTAGTTTGCGATACCTTATTACCATCAAGATAACAAATAACCTGATTGCCGGACTGGGTAATGGTGAACATATGCCATTCCATCCAATAGGAACCTGCACCGCTCATTTTATCGCTGCCCTGCGTACTGCCTGAATATAGATATAAATCCCTCCCATTGCTTCCTGCGATAGGCTTAATGGTAACATTCTCCTCCGCAGACTTGCCGATAGACATCACTGCAAACACTTTGTCTGCTTTAGAATTTAACGTGCCCCAGCTGGACTTAAACCATGTGGAAACAGTATACTCGCTTCCAAGGTTCGCCTGCGGCAGTTTTAACCCATATTTTCCTTCCCCCTTTGTCGTATGGGATTCGTCAAGAATACCGTCCGTGCTGAGCGCATAACCTTCATCGCCCCTTCCGGGCATGAAATCAAGCGCACCGCTATACTTCCCGATATCGCTGCTAACCATCTGATTGGTAATCATCTGGATATCCTCGTACTTCCCATCGTCATCGGTGACCTTTTCACTAAAATCATACTTTGCCACAGGCTGTATGATTTTGGCTTCCGCTGCGCTAACGGCGGTTACGTTCCCGGTAAATACGGTAGTTACCACCATCGCGCAGGCAAGCAGTTTACTTACCACTTTCTTTAATTTCATTTCTTTCTCCTTTCTCTCGCAGGGTTCCCTGCCTTTTTCATTTTCCCGCGGCTATCCACCCGCTGATACATTTGTGTTCCCTTCCATTCCTCCCTTCTTCCATTCCTTACTTTTCCATATAATATCCTCTATCCATTGGACAGTGCATGAATAATAAATTACCCATTATCCGTTGCACAAATTAGCTGATAAACTCACAAAACACATAATTGCTAACGCCAATTCCAGCTTCTGTAAGCCGAACGATTCCTTCATGAAATTCTAACAAACCTTGTTGCTGCAATCTTTGCAAAACTGCGCCATAAACGCTCTCCAGGGTCATATGAAACTTTTGCTGAAATCTTTCTCTTGATATGCCCTCCGTCATCCGTAACCCCAGAAACATGAATTCTTCCATTTGCTGTTTCTTGTCCAGATAGCACACTGCCGCATCCACTTTCTCCTGTTCGCAATATGCTTGTAACTTTTCTCCAGTATAGCTCTCAGGCATCACCTGGTAACTTTCCCCGTTTCCCATAATTTCCGGCAAGTGGCAAAAATCTTCATTCATGTAAGCGCTTAACTGCCGCTTATTGGAAAACCTGGCGTTTCCCATAAATGATGAACTACCAAGCCCCAGCCCCAGATAAGGGGTCAGCTGCCAGTAACCAATATTATGACGGCATTCCCTGCAAGGCAAGGCATAATTAGAAATCTCATATCTCAAATATCCCCGGCTTTTTAACATTTCCAGGGTGATATCATACATTTCCCGCTCTGCTTCCTCCGTCGGCAGCATATAAGGTTCTTCGCCCCGCTGCCTGCGCAGTTCGTCCTCTCCATATGCTTCAAAAAAAGGCGTCCCTTCTTCCACAATCAGGCTGTACGCAGATATATGCTCCGGCACAAGCGCCAGAACCTTCTTTAAAGTATTCGCCCAATCCTGCACTTTCTGACCGGGCAGGCCTGACATCAGATCCACATTGACGTTATCAAACCCCATTTTCCTTGCTAAATCAAAACTCTCCAAAAATTCTCTGTATGTATGAATCCTCCCAAGTTCCCTAAGCTTCCTGTCATCTGCTGACTGCAAGCCCAGGCTCAGGCGGTTAATGCCTGCTGATTTATAGAACGACAGCTTCTCGGCGGTCAGCGTTCCCGGATTGCATTCTATGGTAATCTCCGCATCCCGCTCCAAGCTAAAGTAACTGCGGACTGCCTCCATGATTTCCCAAATCTGCACTCCCGCCAACAGCGACGGCGTACCGCCGCCCACAAACACGGAAACCACCTGGTAACCGCGGCATGACAAACCCTGCTGCCTGATTTCTTCAAGAAGCCTATCTACATATTTCCTGCGAGTATCCTCATTCGCCGGCATGGACAGGAAGTCGCAGTATCTGCACTTCCTGACACAGAAAGGAATATGGATATATAATTCTAACTTCTGTTGTGATACCATCGCCTGCCATCCGGTTTCCATTCATTTCACCTAATTGCTGCTTATCAATTGTCATCCAGTTTGAGTACGCTCATAAATGCCTTCTGCGGAATCTCCACATTGCCAATCTGCCGCATACGCTTCTTGCCTTCCTTCTGCTTCTCTAAGAGCTTCCGTTTCCTGGAAATGTCGCCGCCATAACATTTCGCCAGCACGTCCTTGCGCATGGCCTTCACAGTCTCCCTGGCAATGACCTTGCTGCCGATTGCCGCCTGGATTGGAATCTCAAACAAATGCCTGGGAATCTCGCCCTTTAATTTCTCACACATCTTCCTGCCGCGTTCATACGCCGTTCCACTGTGGACAATAAAGGACAAAGCATCCACTTCCTCCTTATTGATAAGGATGTCCAGCTTGACAAGTTCAGAACGGGCGTAACCCTTCATCTCATAGTCAAAAGAAGCATATCCCCGGGAACGCGATTTCAAGGCGTCAAAGAAATCGTAAATAATCTCATTCAACGGCAAGTCATATTTAATCAACGCCCGCGTCTCTTCCATATATTCCATACTGATATAGATTCCGCGGCGTTCCTGGCATAAATCCATTATGGCGCCGATATAGTCGCTCGTAACCATGATCTCTGCGCTTACCATCGGCTCTTCCATATAATCAATCTCCGCCGGGTCCGGCAGGTTGGAGGGGTTCGTCAATTCAATGACCTCTCCATTTGTCTTATACACTTTGTAGATAACGCCCGGCGCAGTCGTCACAAGATCCAGGTTATATTCCCGTTCCAAACGCTCCTGGATAATCTCTAAATGCAAGAGCCCAAGGAAGCCGCAGCGGAACCCAAAGCCCAGCGCGACAGAAGTCTCCGCCTCAAATTGCAGTGAAGCATCATTTAACTGCAATTTCTCCAAGGCATCCCGCAAATCGGGATATTTGGCGCCGTCCGCCGGGTACATACCGCAGTATACCATAGGCGTCACTTTCTTATACCCTGGCAGTGGTTCCTTACAGGGATTCGCAGCGTCCGTCACCGTATCCCCCACCTGCGTGTCGCTGACATTCTTGAGGCTGGCAGTGATATAGCCTACCATACCTGCGCTCAGCTCCTCACAGGGAATGAACTGGCCTGCGCCAAAATATCCTACCTCCACCACATCCGCCGTCGCTCCCGTCGCCATCATCTTAATCGTGGTTCCCGCACGCACGCATCCCTCTTTCATCCGACAGAACACAATCACGCCCTTATAAGAATCATACAATGAGTCAAAAATCAACGCCTGCATCGGATTATCCGGGCTGCCTCCAGGCGCCGGGATCTTCTCTACAATCTGCTCTAATACTTCCTCAACGTTTTGTCCGGTCTTCGCCGAGATCTGCGGCGCATCCTGGGCTTCCAGGCCAATCACATCCTCAATCTCCTCGATGACGCGCGCCGGCTCAGCGCTGGGAAGGTCTATTTTATTAATCACCGGTAGCACGTCCAAATCATGATCCAAGGCCAAATAGACATTTGCCAACGTCTGCGCCTCAATTCCCTGTGCTGCATCTACTACCAGAATAGCTCCATCACATGCCGCAAGACTGCGTGAAACCTCATAATTAAAATCTACATGTCCCGGAGTGTCAATAAGGTTGAAAATATATTCCTCCCCATCCTTAGCCTTATATACAATGCGCACCGCCTGTGCTTTGATCGTGATGCCGCGCTCACGCTCCAACTCCATGTTGTCTAAAACCTGCGCCTGCATCTCCCGGCTGGTCAACAGCCCGGTCTTCTCAATAATGCGATCCGCAAGGGTAGACTTCCCATGGTCTATATGTGCGATAATGCAAAAATTCCTGATTTTACTCTGCTCAATTGCTGCCATGCTGTTCCTCCAAATCCCTAATCTGTCAGATTAAGAAAAAATTTCCCTATGTCCATTATATTAACACAAAATGAACTAGATTGTCTATGCAAAAACAAAATCCTTACTATATCTTGTACAACGGCCATAATAAATGGAAATGAAAGCCTATCCCCACGGAAATCAATTTAGTAAAAAATCAAAATTAATTTCCATGAGTTATCCTCTGCTGTACTTGACGATCAAAAGTTCCACCGCCAGCCGGTCGTTGAGGTTTCCGGTTTTCACATCCTCTTCCGCCTGCACGCAGTCCTCCACTGCCTCCCTGAGCTGTCCAAATGTAAATCTTCCCGCCTGGGTGAAATTCTTACGCACAGCAAATTCAGGAATTTTTGCCTTAGCGGCAATTTGCTTATTGCCATACCCCTGGCGTTTTAAATCCTTTACCTGTAACAAAATCTGAAACTGCCTGGCAATCAAAAATAAAATCCGCATTGGCGGTTCCTTTAATGCCAGCAGATCGTAATACAGCTCCAATGCCTGCTTTTGCTGTTTTCCGGCAATCTGATCCACCATCTCAAATATTCTTCCCGTCGTCTGCGCAACACAGACTGCATCCACATCCTCTGCTGAAATCACTTCCCGCCCCAACGTATAACAAAACAGC
>CAJUTD010000057.1:0-548 GCA_910589635.1 uncultured Lachnospiraceae bacterium
TCCTGAAATTTTCCATACTATATGCAGGAACAGAAAATGCCAAGAGTATGTGCAGAAATGGAGGGATTTTTTATGGGAGAACAATTGAAGCAGCAGGAAAAAGACCAGAATGAAAACGAACAGATTAAGGATATGGGGCAGCTGACTTTAGAACAGGATGAGGGGCATAAAATCCACCTTATGTCCATCATCGGCGAAATAGAGGGGCATGAATCTTTGTCCCCCAATGCCAAGACAACAAAATATGAGCATGTCCTGCCCAAACTGGCAGCGATTGAGGATGATAAGAAAGTGGACGGCGTGATGCTGCTTTTAAATACCGTGGGCGGGGACGTAGAATCTGGCCTGGCGATTGCAGAGATGATTTCTTCTTTGAGCAAACCTACCGTGTCATTGGTGCTTGGAGGAAGCCATTCCATTGGCGTTCCCCTGGCGGTATCTACCGATTACTCTTATATTGTGCCTACCGGAACCATGGTGATCCATCCGGTGCGGCTGAATGGTTTGGTGATTGGCGCGCCGCAGACGTACGATTATTTTCAGCAGAT
>CAJUTD010000057.1:558-4229 GCA_910589635.1 uncultured Lachnospiraceae bacterium
GATGCAAGACCGGATTACCGGGTTTGTCGCACAACATTGCTTTGCCTCCCAGGAACGTTTAGAGCAGATGATGATGAACACCAGCATGTTGACAAAGGATTTGGGAACAATTCTTGTGGGGAGGCAGGCGGTGGAAGAAGGGATCATCAATGAAGTTGGTGGTATTGACGAAGCGATGAAAAAACTCCATCAGATGATAGAGGAAGATAAGCAAAGTAACGAAAACGGATAACCTTGGAAAAGTTGTAATGACATTTTCTGTTAATTGTGCTAAACTATAAATAGTGTGCTTGGTGCGACAATGCCCTGCACCAAGTGGAAGACCAAGAGTTTAGGAGGAAATGTTATGGCAGCGAAGCCTAAAAATACAAAAAACAAAAAAGAGGCGTCCGTTCCTTTTCGCAGCGAGGTAATCCTGCTTCTGGTTCTTGCCGTTTGCATCATTTGGTTTATCAGCCATTTTGGTATCGGCGGCTTTGTGGGGGAGAAAATAAGCTCCCTGAGTTTTGGGCTTTTCGGTATGATGTCTTATCTCGTCCCCATCTGTGTTTTTGTGGGTGCGGCGTTTTTTATTTCTAATCGTGATAACGGTATTGCGATCATAAAGCTGGTTGCCGGGGGATTGTTCATTTCGTTCCTCTGCCTGTTTGTGGAACTGGTGGTAGGGAGCGGGAACACTTATTCCGTCAAAGACTCTTTTCAATACGCGGTAGAGCACAAAAATGGCGGGGGCGCATTGGGAGGAATCTTTGCTTTCCTCCTGTGTCCGGCAATTGGCAAAGCAGGGACATACGTGTTAGATGTCATTATTTTAATTATCTCGCTGGTGCTTCTGACGGAGCGTTCTTTCTTGGGGGGACTTAGAAAGGGAAGCCGCAGGGTATACGATACGGCTAAGGTAGACGCGGCACGCAGGAAAGGCGAGCGGGATAACCGCAGAGGAGCGCGGGATAACCGCAAAAAGGAGCAAAAGCTTAATAGAAGAGAACAGAGATTACAGAAAAAAGAGCAGGAACAAAGAGAATGGGAGCGCAATCAACGGCGTATGGACAGGAAGGTGGAAGGCGTGGCCTTGGACACAAAAATCTATCCTGCGTCCGGGAAACGCTCTGATAATATCAGTGAGCTAAAATTGCCGGAGGAGAGCTCGCATCAGCAGAATTCAGCGGGAGGTAAAGGATTTCCACAGGCAGGTGAAGCGGGCGGTTTTGCAGAGCCTATGGTAGTGGAAAAGGTACATAGAAAGCCTAAGAAAAGCCGCCGCGCCGCAGAGGGAGCGGAACAGCTGCCAGTTGCTGCATCGGGTGTGGAAGAGGTGCCGGTATCTGAACAGGGAGTTTCGAGTTCGACGTTTGGGACGTCGCAAGAATCTCTTTCCGTGCCGGATATACAGGAGATTTCGACATCTGTGCCGGATGTGCAAGAGATTTTCGTATCTGAGCCCAAGGTACAGGATATACCAGTATCTATGCATGAAGTGCACGAGAGCAGTATTCTCATGTCGGAATCCGGGACGGATATGCGAACTCCCGGATTGGAAGAAGAGTTAAAGCAGGCCGAAGATGCGCTGGCAGACGCCGCTAAGGCGTTGTTGCGGGAAGAAGATTTCGGTATCGGTACGACAGACACCCCACAGGGAGGAGCAGAGTATGTATTTCCGCCGATTTCTCTCTTAAAACCCGGAGATGCGGCTAAGGGAGACAATAAGCAGCATTTGCAGGAGACGGCAATTCAATTACAGCAAATTTTGAAGAATTTTGGCGTAAATGTCACAATTTCCAATGTGAGCTGTGGACCCAGCGTTACGCGTTATGAGTTGCAGCCGGAACTGGGCGTAAAGGTAAGTAAGATTGTTAATCTTGCGGATGATATCAAGCTGAACCTGGCAGCGGCGGACATCCGAATTGAAGCGCCAATTCCAGGTAAGGCGGCAGTGGGAATCGAGGTACCCAACAAGAAGAATGTTATGGTACGTTTTCGTGAGCTGGTGGAGGATGCAGAGTTCCAGAATCATAAGTCAAGCATTTGTTTTACAGCGGGAAAGGATATTGGCGGACAGGTAATTGTGGCGGATATTGCGAAGATGCCGCACCTTTTGATTGCAGGTGCAACCGGTTCTGGAAAATCAGTCTGCATCAATACAATTATTATGAGCATTTTATATAAGGCCAATCCCGAGGACGTCAAATTGATTTTGATTGACCCAAAGGTGGTGGAGCTGAGTGTATATAATGGGATTCCCCATCTGTTCATCCCGGTAGTCACAGACCCCAAGAAAGCGGCGGGTGCGCTTCACTGGGCGGTTGCAGAGATGACAGACCGTTATCAGAAATTTGCGGATTACCAGGTGCGTGATCTGAAAGGATATAATCAGAAGGTTGAGGCGATTGCAGATGTGCAGGATGAGACGAAGCCGAAGAAGCTGCCGCAGATTGTGATTATCGTGGACGAGCTGGCTGACCTGATGATGGTTGCCCCGGGTGATGTGGAGGATGCTATCTGTCGTCTTGCACAGTTGGCGAGAGCAGCGGGAATTCATTTAATTATCGCTACGCAGCGTCCCTCCGTGGACGTTATTACCGGGCTGATAAAGGCAAATATGCCTTCGAGAATTGCCTTTTCCGTCTCCTCCGGCATAGATTCCAGGACAATTTTAGATATGGTCGGAGCAGAGAAATTGCTGGGGAACGGCGATATGCTTTTTTATCCGCAGGGTTACCAGAAGCCTCTCAGAGTTCAGGGTCCGTTTGTCTCTGATTCGGAGGTAGAAGAAGTTGTGGACTTCTTAAAGAAGCAGAGCACTGTGGTATATAATACGGAAATTGAAGAGAAAATGAATACCGTTTCCATTTCCTCCGGTGGTTCCGGCGGGGGTGGCGGCAACGAGCGAGACGCTTATTTTGTCGAGGCAGGAAAATTTGTCATTGAGAAAGAAAAAGGTTCTATTGGCATGTTGCAGCGGATGTTCAAAATTGGTTTTAACCGCGCAGCGAGAATTATGGATCAGTTGGAGGATGCTGGCGTCGTAGGCCCGGAGGAGGGGACAAAACCGCGGAAAATCCTCATGTCCCTGACAGAGTTTGAAGAATATATAGACGAGTATTTGACATAAGCTTTCGGTTTTTAAAATAGGCAAAGAATAGAAATGGCCAAAGGAGGATAATACATGAAAACAGACATTCAAATTGCACAGGAAGCGCAGATGCTTCCAATCCGTGAAGTGGCGGCGCAGCTTGGAATTGCGGAAGACGACTTGGAGTTGTATGGAAAGTATAAAGCGAAACTTTCGGATGAGCTCATGGCGAAGGTAAAAGATAACAAAGATGGAAAGTTGATTCTTGTGACAGCAATTAATCCTACTCCGGCAGGCGAGGGCAAGACCACGACCAGCGTAGGATTGGGAGAGGCATTTGGCAAGATGGGCAAGAAGGCAGTGCTTGCTTTGCGTGAGCCGTCCTTAGGCCCATGTTTTGGCATCAAAGGCGGAGCAGCCGGAGGCGGCTATGCGCAGGTGGTTCCCATGGAAGATTTGAATCTGCATTTTACCGGGGATTTTCATGCAATTACCTCTGCCAATAATCTGCTTGCCGCGCTGCTGGACAATCATATCCAACAGGGAAATGAATTGCAGATCGATCCCAGGCAGGTAGTCTGGAAACGCTGCCTGGATA
>CAJUTD010000057.1:4239-16515 GCA_910589635.1 uncultured Lachnospiraceae bacterium
CATTAACGCTTCCGCATAATAATTTTCCGAAACAAACGCTGCCTGGATATGAATGACCGTGTGCTGCGCAACATTGTCGTAGGGCTTGGCAGTAAGATGGACGGAATGGTAAGAGAAGACCATTTTGTTATCACCGTGGCTTCGGAAGTTATGGCGGTACTCTGCCTGGCAGATGATATGGCCGATTTGAAGAGGCGTCTGGGCAGGATGATCGTGGCGTATAATTTTGAAGGGAAGCCGGTGACGGCAGATGATCTGCAGGCCACAGGTGCGATGGCTGCGCTTTTGCGGGATGCGTTGAAACCTAACTTGATTCAGACTTTGGAACATACGCCTGCCATTGTGCATGGCGGGCCGTTTGCAAATATCGCCCACGGCTGCAATAGCGTCCGGGCGACTAAAACAGCGTTAAAGTTGGCGGACTATGTTGTCACGGAAGCAGGATTTGGCGCAGATTTAGGCGCTGAGAAGTTTTTGGATATTAAATGCCGGATGGCCGGCTTAAAGCCAGATGCCGTCGTGTTGGTGGCAACTGTGCGCGCATTGAAATATAATGGAGGCGTGCCCAAGGCGCAGCTTTCCGGTGAGAATTTGGATGCTTTGAAAAAGGGAATTGTCAACCTTGAAAAGCATATCGAGAATTTGCAGAAATATGGCGTTCCTGTTGTTGTTACCTTGAATTCCTTTATCACCGACACGCAGGCGGAGACTAATTTTGTAGAGCAGTTCTGTAAAGAGCGGGGATGTGAGTTCGCGTTGTCGGAGGTTTGGGAAAAAGGCGGCGAGGGCGGAATTGCCCTGGCGGAAAAAGTGCTTGAGACATTGGAGAAAAAGCAGAGCAATTTCAAGCCAATCTATTCGGATGAACTGTCTCTGGCAGGGAAGATTGAGACTGTCGCGAAGGAAATCTACGGTGCAGACGGGGTGAGCTATTCTCCGGCTGCTGCGAAAGAACTCAAGCGCATAGAAGAACTTGGAATGGGTCATTTTCCGGTCTGTATGGCGAAGACGCAGTATTCTCTGTCGGATGACCAGGGCAAACTGGGACGTCCCAGCGGATTTACTGTTAATGTCCGTGAAGTTTATGTGTCGGCCGGCGCAGGGTTTGTGGTGGCCGTTACCGGAGCCATTATGACAATGCCGGGGCTTGGTAAGACGCCGGCTGCTTATGGAATTGACGTTGATGACGATGGCGTCATCCAGGGACTTTTTTAGAGCAGGCAGAGATAGCAAGGCAGTTGAATGGCATAAAGGATGATAGCGAATGAAGAAGTTGATGTAAGGTGAGCAGTGATGCAGCGTGGATAGAGGAAAGGATGAAAAGCCATGGCGAAGATAATAGATGGAAAAATGATTTCACAGCAGATCAAAGACGAGCTGAAAGAGAAGGTGGAGCGATTAAAGAAGCAGGGGAAGGCAGGCGCGCTTGCCGTCATCCAGGTAGGGGAAGACCCAGCTTCCAGCGTGTATGTGAGGAATAAGAAAAATGCCTGCGCTTATATAGGCATTGAATCTTTGGCGTATGAGCTGCCCGGGGAGACGACGGAGGAAGATCTGCTTCGTCTGATTGAAGAATTGAATGGCAAAGAGCAGGTCAGGGGAATCCTGGTGCAGCTTCCGCTGCCGGGACATATCTGTGAGGATAAAGTGATACAGGCAATCAGCCCAGAAAAAGACGTAGACGGTTTCCATCCACAGAGCGTAGGCGCCATGACGATCGGGGAACCGGGTTTTCTCTCCTGTACGCCGGCCGGGATTATCCAGCTGCTCAAACGATCGGATGTGGAGATTGCCGGAAAACATTGCGTCATTATTGGCAGGAGTAATATTGTAGGAAAACCGATGGCGCTGTTGATGCTCAGGGAAAACGCCACAGTCACGATTACGCACTCGAAAACCAGGAATCTGCCCGAGCTTTGCAGGCAGGCGGATATTCTTATTGTGGCCATGGGGAAACCGCAGTTTGTCGGCGCGGAGTATATCAAAGAGGGTGCGGTTGTCATTGACGTGGGCATTCACCGCGATGAGAACAACAAGCTTTGCGGAGATGTAAAATATGCGGAAGTGGAGCCGATTGCCTCAGCTATCACCCCAGTTCCGGGTGGCGTAGGCCCGATGACAATTGCAATGCTGATGAATAACTGTGTACAGAGTATAGAAGAGGGATAAGGATGAAGTGTGCAAATTGTGGTGCAGAGCTGAAAGTAGGATGTATCTATTGCTCTGTTTGTGGTAAAGAGGCACAGATTGTATCCGATTACAATTTGCTGGAAGATGATTTTCTCCGAGATATGTTAAAAGAACGCGAAGATAAAATCCGAGACGAGGCTGCCAGGGAGGCACACAAAAGGGAAGCGCTGAACACGGCTCATACAAAGCAGACAGAGGCAGCCCGCACGAAGCAGGAACAAGCGGGCAAGTCAGGCAAACAGAAACGCAGGATCAAAAAACGTCTGGTGTTTGCAGTCGTGGCAATTATCTTATTGATGGTCTTAATTGTCGTGACAGTACTGATGGTGAACCACAGCAGGGACAATTCTTTTGATTATCAGATGGAGCAGGCAAGGAGCTGCCTGGAAGATAAAGATTACAGGAAGGCGCAAAATTTTACGGCGCACGCGTTGGAATTGGATGAGGACAGTTTAGAGGCGAAGCTTCTTCTGGCAGATATCTATGTACTGCGGGGAGAGGAGCAGAAGGCGGCGGAAATCTTAGAACAGGTGTGTAAAAAACATCCCGATAATCAGGAGGCTTATCAAAAGCTGATAGACATTTATGCAAAGCAGAAGGATTATCAAGCGATTCTGAGACTTAGTGAAGAGGTTGTGGATGAGGATGTTTTGGAACTGTTTTCGGAATATCTTCCTGATATGCCGGAATTTGACATGGAAGAAGGCGTTTACACACAGGAGTTTTCTGTTGGAATCTCTGTGGAAGAGGGAAGCCGCATTTATTATACGGTGGATGGCACCGACCCCAGGCAGGGGCAGGAGTATCAGGAGCCTATTTTAATCGGACCGGGGCAGAATGTTGAAATACGGGCGATTGCCAGGAACAGCTATGAGCTTTATAGTGATGAGATTACAGGACAATTTGTAGTAGAACTTCAGAAACCGGGTAAACCCGGAGTTTCACCCAGTGGTGGCAGTTTCTATGAAGCGCAGGATATTGTAGTGACCGTGCCGGAAGGATGCAGGGTATATTATACCTGGGACAGCACAACGCCCACTGAAAGTTCAGCGCAGTATACGAAGCCGATTGCCATGCCGGAAGGGAATAATATCCTGTCGTTGATTGTCGTGGATAAGTATGGTATGAGTTCCGATGTGTTCCGGTGTAATTACATTTATATTCCACCGGCCTAGGATACTGTTTTGGTGAGGCTTTTAAATGACTTAGAGTAATTGACACATAGATGAAATGATAGAAAAAGGATGTGCCCTATGAAAGATTTACAGATAATCCGTGAGGAAATAGACGAGATAGACAGTCAGATTGTCAGCTTGTACGAAGAACGTATGCAGCGCACTACGGAGGTTGCGGAGTACAAGATTTCCGTGGGCAAACAGGTGCTGGATAAGCAGCGCGAGAGCGAGAAATTGGAGCGCGTCAGGGCGCAGGCGAAAGAGGAAAATCGTTACGGTGTGGGAGAATTATTTGAGCATATTATGGCGATGAGCAGAAAACGCCAGTACCAGCTTCTGCGGGAGAATGGGCAAGCGCAGGATTTTGGGTTTGCACAGGTAGATGAGCTTCCGTATTTTACGAAGAAAATCGTATACCAGGGGACGGAGGGCGCGTACAGCCAGCTTGCTATGAAAGCCTATTTCGGGGATGGTATGGAAGGATATCATGTCGATACTTGGCGGGATGCCATGGAAGCGATTTGTAAGGGGGAAGCAGATTATGCAGTGCTTCCCATTGAGAATTCCTCTGCGGGAATTGTGGGAGAGAATTTTGATTTGATGTTAGAATATGACAATTATATTGTGGCAGAGCAGACCATTAAGATTGAACACGCCCTGCTGGGACTTCCAGAGGCAGAGATTTCCGACATCAAGACGGTCTTTTCCCATCCGCAGGCATTGATGCAGAGCGTCGATTTTTTAGATGAGCATAGCAATTGGGACAGAGTACCCGTGAAAAATACGGCCGTTGCCGCTAAACAGGTGGTAAAAGAGAGGCGGAAAGACCAGGCAGCGATTGCCAGTGAGGTGTCGGCCGATCTCTATGGGCTCAAGATTTTAAAGAACAACATTAATTATAGCGATGAGAACAGCACGCGTTTTATCATTGTGGGCGGCCAGAAAATCAGGCTCAAAGACGCGGACAAAGTGAGTATTTGCTTTGAGGCGGCTCATGAGAGCGGTTCCCTGTACCGTATGCTTTCACATTTTATGTTCAATAATCTCAACATGGTTAAGATAGAATCGAGGCCGATTAAGGATAAGAGTTTTGAATACCGCTTTTTTGTGGATTTGCAGGGAAATCTGGGCGATGGAGCAGTGCAGAACGCCTTGCGGGGCCTGGTGGAAGAATCCCTTTCCATGAAAGTGTTGGGAAATTATTAAAGTGAGGGTCAGGCAGATGGAAAATGCAGTAAATATGATATTATACCGCGATTTGGAACAGGGACAGATTTTTGACAATATGACCTGGATTATGGAACATTATGACAGTGATTACTACAACCGTGAAGATATCAGGTCCCTATGTTATGAGAGCTTTCACGATCTTATTGAGCTCTCGGCAAGTCATGGGTTTGAGGGCAATTTATGGCATAATTACTTGACGTATTTAATGGTAAACAATGAGAACGCTTATAGTACGGCATGTGAAATCAGGGGCGGGATTAGCGGCAGCATCAATGAGCTTGCGAAACATGATTTTGCAATTTTCAAGGAGTTGTTTTGTTTTGATTTTGGGAAACTGATTGAGAACCTAAAAATGCCGGAACTTGGGCTGCTTGGGGATTACCACCGCTGTGAGCAGAGTGGGAAGGTATTTAACCGCAGAATTCGCGACCGTATCTGTAGTCTGAGCGTCCAGTTAGAACAGGCCAAAACGGTTGCTCAATTTCAGGAAGAAGTTACGGAGTTTTACCGTGAGTTTGGTGTAGGTAAGCTGGGTCTGCATAAGGCGTTTCGCATTGAACATGAAGAGCAGGGGGCAAAGATTGTACCGATTACCAACATAGCTCATGTGCATCTTGCGGATTTGGTGGGGTATGAGCTTGCCAAACAGAAACTAATTGACAACACCCAGGCGTTTGTGAGAGGCAGGCAGGCCAACAACTGTCTGCTGTTCGGTGATGCAGGCACTGGCAAGTCTTCCAGTATCAAAGCTATCATCAACCAGTATTATGATGAAGGGCTGCGCATGATAGAAGTATATAAGCATCAGTTTCAGGATTTGAATTCTATAATTTCCCAAATTAAGAATCGCAATTACAAATTTATCATATATATGGATGACCTGTCTTTTGAGGAATTTGAGATTGAGTATAAATACTTGAAAGCTGTCATCGAGGGAGGATTGGAAAAAAAGCCGGATAACGTGCTGATTTATGCAACCTCCAACCGCAGGCATCTTGTGCGTGAGAAGTTCAGTGACAAGCAGGAGCGTGATGACGAGCTACACACCAATGATACTGTACAGGAGAAATTGTCACTGGTAGCGAGGTTTGGGGTTACCATCTATTTTGGTGCGCCGGATAAGAAAGAGTACCACAATATTGTAAAAAGCCTTGCCGTGGCAAACGGTATACAGATGGAGGACAACGACCTGCTTTTGCAGGCAGACAGATGGGAATTAAATCATGGCGGGCGTTCCGGGAGAACAGCGCAGCAGTTTATCAATTATCTGCTGGGAAAAGAATCACAAACCCCGCGGTAATCTGTCGGGGTATCAAATAAGTGGGAGGGTGGAACTATGAAGATTACGACATTTGCAGCAATTTATATCGGCTCCTATGAAGTGAGCATGAAGGTATTTGAAATTCGCCCGGGCAGGAAAATACGGCTGGTGGATTATGTGCGCAGCCGTCTGGAATTAGGTCTGGACGCCTACAGTAAGGGCGTGATAGGCTATGAGTTGGTGGAGGATCTCTGTCAGGTGCTCAAGGAATTCCATTCCATCATGGACGGCTATAAGGTAGATACATATAAGGCGTATGCGGGAAATATGTTGCGTACGGTGAGCAATGGGTTATTTATCTTAGACCAGATCCGTATACGCACCCAAATAGAAGTCACAGTGGCAAGTAATTCCCAGCTGCGTTTTCTGAGTTATGAATCTTTGGCAGCATCCCCGGAATTCGAGAAAATGATTGGGAAGGGAGCCGTTGTGGTAGATGTGGGTGGCGGAAGTATGCAGATTACGCTATTCCAGAAAGGGACGGCTGTGACAACTCAGCGTATTGAGCTGGGAATCATGCGCATCTGGGAAAAGCTTTCTAAAATCCGCAATATGGTTTCCCATTATGAGACGCAGATTCAGGAGCTGATAGACAAAGAGCTGGAAATATTTAAGCGGCTGTACCTTGAGGGGAAGGATATACAGTATGTTATTCTCATGGGGGATTACATTGGCGAAATGGTGAAAGGCTTTTCTAAGAAATTAGATGACGGCACGATTGAGACGGAACGGTTTTTGAAACTGTTGAATAAATGGCATAAGAAATCCCCGAAAGAGATTGCCATAGAATTAAATCTTGTCAATGAAAACGATCCCTTAATCCTGCCCTCTGTCGTGTTGTACAAGCGGCTGACAGAGGAAATGAACGCTGATTTTGTATGGGTGCCGGGAGTCAGCATTGGAGATGGCATTGTTTGTGATTATGCGCATAAGAACCATATGATCCGTTTTCTGCATGATCTTGATAAGGATGTACTGGCGGCTTCTAAGAATCTTGCCGAGCGTTATCAGAGTTATTCCGGCCATACGGAGTCTGTACTGTCCACTAGCACGGTGATTTTTGACGCCATGAAGAAGGTGCATGGCATGAGTAAGCGGGAACGACTGCTGTTACAGGTGGCTGCTATTTTGCATGATTGCGGGCGTTATGTAAGTCTGACGAATCAGTTTGTTTGTTCTTATCAGATTATCATGGCGTCGGAGATAATTGGACTGACAGACCTGGAACGGGAAATTGTGGCAAGTACCGTCAAATACAATTCTTTGGTAAGACCGCCTTACGAGAGCTTGAGAGATAAGATGGATAAGGACAGTTATGTGATTGTGTCAAAGCTCACGGCAATCTTAAAGATTGCTAATGCCATGGATCGCAGCCACAAGCAGAAATTTGAGAATATCCGGGCGGCGTTGAAAGGCAAAGAGTTGATCATCACGATTGAGACTAAGGAAAATACGGTGCTGGAGAAGGGGCTTTTTTCTACCTATGCGGAGTTGTTTGAAGAGGTGTTCAGCATCATGCCCAAGATCAAAGAAAAGAGAATATTTTAAATTGCAGCCTGCACACTGGCAGAGCTGTAAGTTGAGGTGAAAGAGAATAAAATATTACAAGGAGGCAGCATATGGAAAAAGAAAAAGATTTTCTTAATTCAGAGTATTATGAGAACCGGGAGCTGAGCTGGCTAAAATTTAACCAGCGTGTTTTGAATGAAGCAAGAGATAAATCCATCCCCCTGCTGGAGAGGTTGAAATTTGTGAGCATTACCTCCTCCAACCTGGATGAATTCTTTATGGTGCGCGTGGCATCGTTAAAAGACATGGTGCATGCAGGCTATAAGAAAAAAGACATTGCAGGTATGACTGCCCAGGAGCAGTTAGATGCGATTAACAAGGACACGCGGGCGTTGGTGGAACTGCAATATTCTACCTATAACCGTTCCCTTCTGCCGCCCATGAAGATTTGACGTCCAGACAGGCAGAGTTTGTGGACCACTATTTTCAGGAAAACGTTTATCCGGTGCTCACGCCGATGGCGGTGGATGCTTCCCGTCCGTTTCCTTTAATCCGCAACAAGTCGCTGAACATTGCCGCGCTTCTGACAAAGAAGGAAGACAAAAAAAGTGAGACGGAGTTTGCCACCGTTCAGGTGCCTTCTGTGCTTCCGCGGATTGTGAGAATTCCCTCAAGTGAGGAGGGGGTTAGGACTTTTCTCTTGTTAGAGCAGATCATAGAGCGCAATATCCAGCAATTGTTTTTGAATTATGATGTGCTATGCGCCTATCCCTACCGCATTATGCGCAACGCTGACTTGAGTATTGACGAGGATGAGGCGGAAGATTTGTTACAGGAAATCCAGAAACAGTTAAAGAGACGTCAGTGGGGCGAGGTTATCCGTTTAGAGGTGGAGGAGAAGGTCGACAAGCGGCTGTTGTCGATTTTAAAAGAAGACCTGCACATAGCCCAGGAAGACATTTACAAAATCAGCGGTCCCCTGGATTTGACATTCCTCATGAAGATGTACGGTATAGAGGGCGGGGATGAGCTGCGCTATCCGTCTTATAAGCCGCAGTTGGTGCCGCAGATTGCGCCTGGATGCGATATATTTGCGGCAATCCGTAAAGGTGATATATTGCTGCACCATCCTTATCAGACGTTTGACCCGGTGGTTGACTTTATCCGCCAGGCATCCAAAGACCCAGATGTGCTTGCGATTAAACAGACGCTGTACCGTGTCAGCGGCAATTCCCCGATTATTGCTTCACTGGCACAGGCAGCAGAGAACGGCAAGCAGGTGTCCGTGCTGGTGGAATTGAAAGCGCGATTTGACGAGGAGAACAATATTGTGTGGGCAAAGAAGCTGGAAAAGGCTGGATGCCATGTTATCTATGGCCTGGTGGGACTCAAAACACACAGTAAGATTGCGCTGGTGGTGCGCAGGGAGGAAGATGGAATCCGCCGTTATGTGCATCTGGGAACCGGTAACTATAACGATTCCACGGCAAAATTGTATACAGACCTTGGAATGTTTACTTGTTCAGAGGCGATTGGTGAGGATGCCACCGCAGTGTTTAACATGCTGTCCGGTTATTCCGAGCCCCTTACTTGGAATAAACTTGTGGTAGCTCCTATTTGGCTGCGCAAACGTTTCCTCAAGATGATTAAGAGGGAGATAAAACATGCCCAATCGGGGAAACCGGCATTTATCAAAGCAAAGATGAATTCTCTCTGTGACAGAGATATCATTGCGGCTTTGTATGAGGCTTCCGCAGCGGGGGTAAAGATTGAACTTGTTGTGCGTGGGATATGCTGTCTCAAGACCGGTATTCCGGGAATCAGCGAAAATATTACGGTGTGTTCCATCGTGGGCAATTTCTTAGAGCACAGCCGTATATTCTGGTTCCACAACGATGGGCAGGAAGAAATCTATATGGGAAGTGCGGACTGGATGCCCAGGAACCTTGACCGGCGTGTGGAAATCATGTTCCCGGTGGAGGACGAAAGATTGATGGATGCTGTGCGCCATGTTCTGGAGACGCAGCTTGCCGACAATACGAAGGCGAACATTTTGCAGCCAGGTGGAAAATATGAGAAGATTGATAAACGAGGGAAGAGGCTGGTGAATTCGCAGCAGCAGTTTTGTGAGGAGGCGAGGCAGGCCGTGCCTAAAAAGGCAAATGTCTACCAGGATAGGGTATTCATTCCGGCGGAGCCAGTAGATTGAATGAGGAGGACATTATGACAAGCAAAATCCTGTTTACGGATTTAGATGATACACTATTAGATGAAAACAAGGGTATCTGCCAGGAGAATCGCGAAAAAATTGCACAGATGTTAGAGCAAGGGCATTATTTTGTGATTACGACTGGGCGGCCCACGGCGACGGGAAAAATCGTTGTCAGGGAATTGGGGCTGACGATGCCGGGCTGTTACATGGCGGCGTTTAACGGGGCTGTTATCTATGACTGTGCGGCTCAGCGTGTGCTTGCCCAGCGCACAATCCCTTTATTTATGGCGAAAGAGATTATTGATGAGGCGCATAAAGCGGGAATTTATGTACATAGCTACCAGTCGGATATTATATTGACTGAGGAGCACAGCCCAGAGCTGGATTTTTATCTCAGTAAGGTCAAGATGGAATACCAGCTGGTTCCCGATATCTATAGCAGGCTGCAAACGGAGCCGAACAAGATATTGATGATTGACTTGGAGGGACAGGGAAGATTACAGGAGTTCAAAAAGCAGCACGAGAGATTTCAGGAGCACAGCAACAGCTTCTTTTCACGCAATGAGTACCTGGAAATCTGCCCAAAAGACACGGACAAGGGAAGCGCAGTCGCCTATATCAGCCAGTTTTTGGGCGTTTTGCCAGAAAATACAGTGGCAGTCGGTGATGAACGCAATGATATTCCAATGATACAGGCGGCGCATACCGGGGTGGCAGTGAAAAACAGCCACCCGGATATCAGGCAGGCGGCAGATTATATTACCAGCCGTGACAGTGCGCATGGCGCGGTGGCAGAGGTGATCGATAAATTTATCCTGCCTATATAGTTCGGCCATTTAGAAGATGTTAAACGAGCTTGGGATTTTGGCGGTGTTCCTTGATTTGGACAAGGATATCATAAGGGATCTGCAGGTTCCCTTTTCCGCTTCCCAGGCGGATGTGGGGTTTGTTGGCGCCGTGGAAGTCAGAACCGCCGCTGACTAACAAACCAAACTCATGTGCCAGTCCGAGCATGTTCGATTCATCGCCCGGCGTGTTCATGGAATAGACAGCCTCCATCCCATCCAGTCCTTCTGCTTTCAAATCGCGGACAAAAGAGCGCAATTTATCATGATTCATATGGCACAATACCGGATGGGCAAAGAAAGCGAGTCCGCCGCCTAGGTGGATGAGCCTGACAGCCTCAAAGGGTGTGATTTTTTCACGGGGCACATAACAGCGGCAGTTGTCCCCCAAGTATTGGGCGAAGACGGTCTCGCGGTTCTTGACAAAACCATTGTCGACCAAATAGCGGGCGAAATGCGCCCGCGTGATGACGCTGTCGGGGAATTTTTCATAAAGCCCTTTCATGGTAATGTCGAAGCCCTCTTTTCTCAGAAGGGCAACCATTTTCTCATTGCGTATATCCCTGCCGTCCACAAAATCATGGAGCCTGGCAAGAAAATCATGATTATTTTCATCAATATAATAGCCCAGGATGTGGACTTCCCTGCCTTCGTAGTCGGTGGAGAGCTCCACGCCCGGCACCAATTCTAAACCCAGTGATTCCGCAACAGGGCGGGCTTTGGCAATGCCGTGGATGCAGTCGTGGTCTGTCAGCGCGATGGCGGCCAGCCCGATTTCATTGGCGTGTTCCATCAGCTCCTGCGGAGTCAGCGTGCCGTCAGATTCTGTGGAATGAGTGTGTAAATCTATTCTTTTACTTGATAATTCTGTCATTGGAAATCCTTTCTATTCTATTGCAATCATGAAATAAATAGTTATAATAGAATATAGTGTAACAAAAAATATGAAATATGAAAAGAGTTGATATTGATGAAATTAAAATTTTGTAGAAGAATATGTGCTTCTGTGCTGGCATTCAGCCTGGCATTGTCTGGGACTGTCGCCATGCAGGCGGAAGCGAAGGCTCCGGTAAGCATCTGCAATGAGCAGGAATGGGAAGTATTAAAAATTGTCAATAAAGAGCGTACAGGCAAGGGACTTGCGCCGTTGAGTATGATTAGGAGCCTGCAAGCGGCAAATGATGTGAGAGCCAAAGAGATATTTACGTCCTTTTCACACACACGGCCGGACGGGAGCGACTGCTTTACGGCATTGCAGGGAATCAGCTATAATGCGGCAGGGGAGAATATTGCCGCAGGATATGTGTCGCCGGAGAAGGTTATGGTCAGCTGGATGAACAGCCCTGGACATAAGGCGAATATTATGAGCGGCAGCTTTACGCATATAGGCGTGGGGTATTATTATAATGGGGGCGGTTACTATCGAAACTATTGGACGCAGATGTTTATTGGCAGCTGCAAACCGACGTCTATTTCCGTGGATAAAGGCAGCAAGGTCCTATCCTATAAGCGCGGCACTTCCATAGAGGCGATGGACAGGGTGTTGAATGTCAAGTGTCAGCATGGGACGAGTTATGTGCCGCTGACAGAAAAGATGTGCAGCAAGTTCAATCGCAGCACTACCGGTACGAAAAAGATAAAAGTCCATTACCAGGGAAAGAGCACGTCCTTTAAGATTAAGGTTACCGGAATTAATATTAGCAAAGCTAAAGTTTCCAATGTGAAGAATAAGAAATACAATAAGAAAGCGCAGACCCAAAATCCCAAGGTTACGCTGAATGGGAAGAAGCTGGT
>CAJUTD010000057.1:16525-20067 GCA_910589635.1 uncultured Lachnospiraceae bacterium
AGGTAAGGCGACGATGATTATTACCGGAAAAGGGAAATACAGCGGAACCATCAAAAGAACATTCAAAATCACCAAATGATAATTTAAGATATCGAAAAAGCCTCCAGCCGGCTTCATGCCGGAGGGAGGCTTTTTCGATTAGTGTATCGTTGATAAATAGGCAAAACTATTGATATAGATTTTAATTATTTTATAGTAATCTTAACGGTTGCTTTTTTCTTTCCAGCTTTGGCCGTAATTGTAACTTTACCTTTTTTCTTGGCCTTTACAAGCCCTTTTTTGCTGACAGTTGCAATCTTTTTATTGCTTGTGCTCCATTTCACACTGTCAGTGCTCTTCTTAGGAGTAACGGTTGCCTTTAACGTCTTCTTTGCGCCCTTTTTCATGGTGAACTTTGCTTTGCCTTTGATTTTCACCTTGGTTGCCGGAGAAGTTACACTGACGGTAACTGTCTGGGTCTTGCCGCTTGTTGATTTCACAGTAATTGTTGTCTTACCAGTTTTCAGGGCAGTAACCTTACCGTTCTTGTCAACCTTGGCAATCTTGGAGTTCTTAACCTTGTAAGTGATGGAATCCGTGCTGTTAGAGGGAAGCAGGGATGCCCCAATCGTAGCGGTTTTCTTTTTCTTGTCATTGATGTTTAAGGTAATGCTCTTTTTCTTTACTTTCACAGAGGTTGCCGGCTGTTTCACGGTTACCCTGTAAGAAGCTGTCTGTCCACCGTCCTGTGCGGTTGCAGTGATGGTAGCTGTTCCAGGTTTCAATCCTTTCACCGTTCCGTCGCTACCGACTGATGCGATAGTTGGGGCGGACGAAGTGTAATTCATATTCGTGTTGAGCGCTGCCTGATTCACATTCTCATGGTAGATAATGGTAAGCGGATTCTTGTAGGTCTTGCCGACATTCACGTTAATCCCGGCTGTTCTATATGAGAAATCAAATCCCGGCGTAATGGTTAAGGTTGCTTCCGCAACTACTTTGCTGTTGGAACGAGAAGTAGCGCAGATAACAGCAGTGCCGGCTTTTTTGGCAGTAATCTTGCCGTTGGTTGTGATAGTGGCAATGTCTGTAGCTTCTTTGAATTTGAAGGATACTGCCGTGTTGGAAGCGTCTTCCGGCAAACCTTTTGCACTTACGGTAAGCGTATTTCCAACATCCATAGTATATTTGTCTGTTACTTTCTGCTGTTCATCATAAAAAGCGATAGATGTTACCGGCTTTGTCACAGAAAGACGTAAGTCGGCAGTACGTCCCGTAGTTCTTGCAATTTTAATGTTATCACTGCCCGTGCTTGTTGCTTTGAAGGTAATGTCTTGTGTATAAACGCCTTTGCTGCCCTCGGTCGGTGCAGTCACCTCTGTAACGCTGCCAAATGTAATGGTTGCGACAGAAGAAGTGACAGAAGTTACAAGCGCTTTTTGTGCGTCTGTCAGGCTTGCAGCATCAAATGTGGCCTTAACAGTTTTCGTATCTGCGCCGTCAGCGCCGCCCAATTGGAGGGATATGGAAGCTGCGTCAAGTTCCAGTGTTGTTTTTTCAGAAACCTTCACATGATAAACAGCGGATTTCTGCGCATTGTTGAAAAGGGAGGGGGTAGTTGCTGTGACGGTTGCCTCGCCCTGTGCAATACCGGTGATCTCACCAGTCTTAGGATTTACCTTAACGATGCTGTCATCGGAAGAGAAATACTCTAAACGCTCTGTAGTTGTCTCAGGAGTTGCTTTCGCTGCCAGCGTTATGGTCTGTTCTGTTTCCAAAGCGATATTGGTACTAGTCTCAGAAGCGGCAACGCTCTCAGCACTTACCGGGTTCTCCACAGGCATGATTTCGATGCCGTTCAGGCGGGCAGTAACGATGGTACCGTCTATCGCATACATATTTCCATTGGAAACAAAAGATTTAACGTTTGTATCAGTGCCGTAAAATACGGTATTAGCCGCTGTGTAGCTGTCGTCATATCCGCCGCCGTCATTATATTTAATGGTATTGTCCGTTACCTGCATGCCCAGCGTGCCGTAACCACTGCCGGCGGTTTTCTCCGTCACATTTACGACATAGATACATGTTGGCGGCTGGCACTGTCCGCCGCCGTTGCTGCTCTGGTCATAGAGCGTCTGATAATTGTTGTCCGAAAAAGAAATTTGGGAAGTGTTATTGTACCCAGCGGTTTTGTTGCCGGTGTACGCATAGACATAGTACTGGCCTACAGGTAAGTCTACAGAAAACGTGTATGGTTCTCCGTCGGGACTGAATACCCAGTCGCGGAAATACTGGCCGCCCTCTGTAGTTACTCCTGCCGGTATCGTGCGGTCAAAGCCGATTTTCTGCGTGGTGGCAGCCCCGCCGTAAACAGTTCCTACGTTGGTGCTTTCATAGAGCCAGCTTCCGTAGCCTGCGATTAAGGCCTCCGAAGGTGTTTTGCTGATCTGGTCGGGAAGCAGGAAATTAGCTGCTAAGTCATCATCCCTGTCCGGCTGTCCGTCGTTAGCAGAAACCATATTGGTTCCGGTTCCAAAGTCAATATAAAGTTCTGATTTCCAGCCTGCGAGGGCATTATCGGCCGCGGCTGCGTCGGCTGTTGGTATGCCGGAGAGGCAGGATACCGCCAGCGCCGTGCTCAGAATCCAAGCGCCGGCTTTTTGTAATAGTTGTCTGTTCTTCATTATGAACGCCTCCATTTCTGGTTTAGTTGTCTGGGACATTGAAAATTTTATTTACAATGCCCCCTGTGTCATGTAAAATTATACCATATAACAGCGGAGAAAAAAAGTCCTTGACGAATGGGCGAAAACATGGTAAAGTAACAGCGTTGTATGAAAACAAAGTAGAGCATCCACTCTCACCTTAGCACAAGCGCGTGACTAATGGTTTATATTCAGAATGACAGCTTTTTTGTTGTGGTGTAATTTTGGAATATGAAGTGGATAGCTTGCCTATCCACTTTTTAAATGCAGTCATTTATGGACGGAATGGGAAAGTGAATGAAATGTTAAATTGATCTTGGAGGTGCACGACCATTAGCGAGTTAATGATTAATGAACAAATCAAGGATAAGGAAGTTCGTCTGATTGGACAGGACGGAGAGCAGCTTGGCATCATGTCTGCAAGGGAAGCGATGAAGATTGCTGTGGAAGCGGAGCTTGACCTGGTAAAGATTGCCCCTATGGCAAAGCCGCCGGTGTGTAAGATTATTGATTACGGCAAGTACAAGTATGAGCTTGTCCGCAAAGAGAAAGAGGCCAAGAAGAAACAGAAGACTGTAGAAGTGAAGGAAATCCGTCTGTCACCCAACATAGAGACCAACGATCTCAATACCAAAATTAATGCGGCAAAAAAATTTATTTCAAAAGGCAATAAAGTAAAGATTACTTTACGTTTTCGAGGCAGGGAGATGGCACACGTCCAGAACAGCAAACATATTCTGGATGATTTTGCTGAGGAACTGTCAGATATTGCGATGGTGGAGAAGGCACCCAAGCTGGAAGGGCGCAGTATGAGTATTGTGCTGGCGGAGAAAAAATAGCTGGATATTTAAGGAGGAA
>CAJUTD010000058.1 GCA_910589635.1 uncultured Lachnospiraceae bacterium
TTCTAAAAAATCCGCTACACTTTTCCTAAAGTATAGCGGATTCTTTCATATCATGTCAATCAATTCCTCAATTTCATCACTGCTGACAGAGAGCTTTATCTCACAGCCCCTACCAGTTGGTTGATATCTTCCACATTATATTCTTCCATATACTCACAGATTCCCTGCACAATTTCCATCGTCACCTGTGGATTGCGGAAGTTGGCTGTGCCAACAGATACCGCGCTGGCGCCTGCCAGAATCATCTCAATGGCATCCTCCGCCGTCATAATACCGCCCATGCCAATAATGGGAATCTTCACTGCCTGCGCCGCCTGATAAACCATGCGCACGGCCACCGGATGAATCGCCGGGCCGGACAACCCGCCGGTCTTATTGGCAAGTGCAAACTTCCGTTTGTGAATATCTATCTTCATGCCAGTGATTGTGTTGATTAGAGACAGCGCGTCGGCGCCTCCTGCCTCAGCCGCCTTAGCCATCTCGGCAATATCCGTCACATTTGGGCTCAGCTTCATGATAATAGGCTGTTTCGCATGCTTTTTCACTTCCTTAGTGATTGCTTCCACCGACTTCGCGCTCTGCCCAAAGGCGATACCGCCTTCCTCCACATTGGGACAGGAAATATTGATTTCCAACATGTCCACAGGCTGAGAAGCCAAACGCCGTACTACTTCACAGTAATCTTCTGTTGTCCTGCCGCAGACATTTACAATAATCCGCGTGTCAAATTTGGCTAAATATGGGATGTCCCGCTCCACAAACAGATCAATGCCGGGATTCTGTAACCCAACTGCATTGAGCATCCCGCCATAAGTCTCCGCCACCCGCGGTGTGGGATTTCCCACCCACGGCTCATTGGCAACGCCTTTCGTGACAACAGCTCCCAACTTGTTCAAGTCTACGAATTCTGAGAATTCCTTGCCGGAACCGAACGTCCCCGACGCCGTCATAACAGGGTTCTTGAGTTTTACCCCCGCTAAATTTACCTCTGTAATCATCAGAATTCCACCTCCTCTGCACGAAACACCGGTCCCTCCTTACAGATTCGCTTGTTGTTTACATTCGTATGCGCATCTTTTTCCTTGGAGTTGCAGACGCAGCCCAGACATGCACCAATTCCACAAGCCATACGCTCTTCCAAGGAAATCCAACACTCGATGTTCCTCTCCTGCGCATAAGCCTTGACCGCACGAAGCATGGGCATGGGCCCGCAGGCATAAATGATCTCTGCCTCTAAGCCGTTCTCGCGGATAGCATCCATAACATTCCCCTCGGTACCGTAACTTCCGTCCTCTGTCGCCACATAAGGGTTGCACAGCCGCTTAAATTCCTCCTGCAAAAACAAGGAATCCTGGTAGCCTAAGATGAGCTGTTTTTCACATTTTAATTCTTTGGCAAGCTGTAACAACGGCGGTATGCCGATTCCGCCTCCGATAAGAAAGGCTTTTTTGCCTTTCAGCGGAAATCCATTTCCCAATGGTCCTACGATATCTACACTCCCTCCGGTACGCATCTTGGAAAACTCTTCCGTCCCCTTGCCCTGTACACGGTAAACAATGCGCAATGCCTGATCTGCCCTGTCAATTTCACAGATACTGATAGGTCTCGGCAAAAGCCTGCTTCCCTCATGACAATAGATAGAAATGAACTGTCCCGGCTTCGCATTGCCGGCAATCTTGTCCGTCTTCAACCACATACTGTAGATTCCGTAGGAAATTTCTTCCTGACGGATTATTACTGCCTGTTCCTTAAATTTTTCCGCCATACTCTTCTCCTGATTTTCTTACTTATCCATCCTTCACACAACGAATACTACATGTGTATTCTCTGCTTAACTATCTAATATCTAATTGCGGTTCGCTAACGCGCTCTCAATATCTTTCTGCATCGCCTCCACAGCCGCCCTGGACGCCTCTGCAAAATGCTCTTCGCCGAATTTCGCGTACTCTTCCTGCTTATACGCGGCAATAATCCCTCTCGAAGAATTTACAATGGCCCCCAGGCCGTCTTCATTAAAGAAATGGGCCAAATCTGCACCTTTGCCGCCCTGCGCACCGTAACCCGGCACCAGAATAAAGCTCTTGGGCATAATCTTACGCAGAACTTTGCCCATTTCCGGGTAAGTCGCGCCCACAACGGCGCCAATATAACTATAACGCTCACCCATACAGTCTGCGCCCCATTCCGCCACTTTCTCGCCTACCAGCTCGTATAACGGCCTGCCGTCAATCAGCCTGTCCTGAAATTCACCGCTGGAAGGATTGGAAGTCTTCACTAATATAAACAAGCCTTTCTTTTCTTCCCTGCATACGTCCACAAAGGGCTTCACACCATCCGTTCCCAGATAGGGATTAACGGTCACAAAATCCTCGCTAAAAGGCATATACGTTTTACTGCCCACCTTGACAGTCCCTATATGGCCTGCCGCATAAGCCGCAGAAGTAGAACCGATATCCCCGCGCTTGATATCCCCGATAACAACTAACCCCTTTTCATGGCAGTAGTCCACCGTCTTTTTAAATGCTTGCAGGCCGGGAATTCCGAACTGCTCATACATTGCAATCTGCGGCTTCACCGCCGGAATCAAATCAAAGGTATTGTCAACAATCTCTTTGTTAAATTGCCAGATTGCCTCCGCGGCGCCCTCGAGCGTCTCGCCATATTCTGCAAATGCCTTTTGTTGAATATGCCCTGGAATGTAACTCATCATAGGATCTAATCCTACGACAATCGGCGCATGGGTTTTCTCTATCTTCTCTATCAGTTTGTCAATCATATTCATGTCCTCTCATAAATCACTCTGCCGTCTACAATCGTCGCCATCACCATTCCTTTTACCTTCTTTCCGGCAAAAGGCGTATTCCGCCCTTTGGAGCAGAACTTTTCCGGCTCAATCACATACTGCTTCTTGGGGTTAAATACTACAAGATCCGCCGTCTTTCCCTCTTCCACAACGCCCTTGTCCAGGCCTAAGATTTTAGCCGGGTTATAACTCATTTTCTCCGCCATCTGTACAATTGTGAGATAACCTTTATCGACCAGCTCTGTCATTGTCAATGCTGCCGCCGTCTCCAAACCTACGATACCAAAGGGAGCTTTCTTGATACCCACGCCTTTCTCAATCGGCGTATGCGGCGCATGGTCTGTGGCAATTACGTCAATAACGTCTGCTTTCAAGCCCTCCCGCAGCGCTTCCAAATCTTCCTTCGTTCTCAACGGAGGATTCATTTTATAATTGGCGTCATCGCCCGGTATATCACTGCTGGTGAGGATAAAATGGTGCGGGCAGACTTCCGCAGTTACACGGATGCCTTTCTTCTTCGCCATCTCTACCATCCATACGCTGTCTTTGGTAGAACAGTGGCACAAATGCAGCGCAGCGCCCGTGTCTTTGGCAAGCATGATATCGCGCGCCACAATCACATCCTCCACGGCATTGGCAATCCCTGCAAATTTCATCTTGCGCATCGTTTCATCTGCATTTACCACGCCGTTTTTCACCATATTGGCATCCTCACAGTGCGCAAGCATGGGAATATCGTATTTGACCGCAAGTGTCATTGCTTCCCTGTAGAGCTGGGCGTTCATTACCGTCTTTCCGTCCTCGCTGAGCGCAGGGATTCCCGCCTCTACCATCGCCTCAATGTCAGACAGTTCTTCCCCTCTCTGCCCTTTCGTAACAGCGCCTGTCTGTAAAATGTTGACAAGGCGCATGTCCCTCGCCTTGTTATGGACATAATTTACCACATCAGCATTGTCCACGACCGGTTTCGTATTTGGCATGGCAACAATTGTGGTAAATCCACCGTGTGCCGCAGCCTTTGCGCCAGTTTCCACAGTCTCCTTGTGCTCCTGCCCCGGGTCGCGCAGATGCACATGCATGTCAATAAATCCCGGCATCACATAACAGCCTGACGCGTCTATTACCCGATCCGCTTTTACTTTCTGCTTGGGCGCAATCTTCTTGATAATTCCGTCCTCCACAAGCACGTCTGCCGCTGTCTGCGTCTTATCTGCCGGATTAATTACCGTTCCGTTCTGAATAAGTAGTAACATGATAAAAATCCTTTCTTTGTCGATTTAGGAGGAAGGCAAATGCGAAGCATTTTTATTAATGCCTTCCGACGAATTGGCAGGTGACGCTCTGCGTCGCGTGCCGTTACTTTGTTTGGGAGGAAGGCAAATGCGAAGCATTTCTATTAATGCCTTCCGACGTACTGGCAGGTGACGCTCTGCGTCGCGTGCCAGTACCTTACCCTGCCCTGGAATCAGGGCAAAAACACACTTTTCTATATACTTCCATTTTATCACAGAAAAAAAGGAGGGGCAACCTCCTTTTCCGTATTTGCGCTCGCTTCTGTTTTTCTCAAATCATATAACGGCAGTTGAGGAAACCTCCCATTCGCAGCATAAAAGTCACTTTAACCTGTTACGCTCATACCTCTGTCTCGTGCGCAAACATGCTTTGAGCTCTTCATACCGTATATCCAACGGACCTTCTTCAATAACAACATCTAGTACTACCGCCATATTATTTATCATTCGGTCTGTAACTTCTCCACGCATATCGAGAAGGATATCATACCTCTCCTCACTCGTATCCGCGTCAAAAAACGCCATCATTTTTTGTTCTGTGCTCAGTTCCTTCCTGGGCGGTTTTGTTGCAGCTACCTCCTGTTCTGCAGGCTTACTCTCAGACGGTTCCGATTTCTGCTCCCAAGGCAATTCCTGTTCTTCTTTCTTGAATTCCACCCACTGGAAACAGTATTTCTGCTGTGCCTGCGGGTATTTCTGCTTATCTACTGAACTGACAAATATGAACCAGGGAAGTACATACGTCTGAAATGTGCCATACAACGCCTGGTAAACCACCATCTTCTCTCCCGTCTCTGCGTGCTGTGCAATGGCGATTATCTGATATAATTTATTCTTAAAATGCAAGTATTTCTCTCCCGGTCTGGGATCTGACTGTGGCATATATTTTCCTCTTTTCTTCCAGGCATCTACCCGGATTTTCCCGATGCTTTACAAATCATTTGACAAGTCTGTTATAAATGCTCTTCTTACTTTACAACCTCTTAACCAATTTATTAATATCTACTTTTTCACCGATTATCATCAGGTGCTCATCCGATTTAAACACATAATCTGCGTTCGGTAAAAGCATACTTTTCCCATCCCGCTTGATTCCCAGGATGTTTGCATTATACTTGGCCCTGAAATCCGTCTCCTTGATAGACTTACCAACCCATTCCTCTAAGGGTTGAATCTCATAGATGGAATAATCACCCACCTCCATATAATCGTACACATGATTGGCGCTGACCTTCACGGCTATACGCTTAGCAATATCTCTGTCAGGGTAGACTACTTCATCTGCGCCGTTTCGGAGCAGAAATTTGGCCTGGATATCCCTGGTTGCCTTACTGATGACATAAGGCGCCCCCAACTCTTTTAACTGGCTGGTAATTTCCAGGCTACTCTGGAAATTGGTGCCGATACACACAAAACAGATGTCAAAATTCCTGACGCCAAAGCTGCGCAGCACTTCTTCCCTCGTACAGTCGGCAATCTTTGCGCTGGTGACAATTGAAAGGATATCCTCAAGATTTTCCTCCCGCTCATCCACCGCCATAACATCATTTCCATTCTTCACCAAATCCATACATAAATGCTTGCCAAATCTTCCAATTCCAATAACTAATATCGACTTCATATCTTCTCTCCTATCACATTTGCCTTGCTACTCTAAGGTAGTGGCACGCGACGCTCTGCGTCTCCTGCCAATTCGCCGCAAGGCATTCCATAAATGCTTCGCATTTGCCTTGCTACTCTAAGGTAGTGGCACGCGACGCTCTGCGTCTCCTGCCAATTCGCCGCAAGGCATTCCATAAATGCTTCGCATTTGCCTTGCGGCTCTAACCAATCGTAATGCGTTCAATCGGCAGCTTTACTGAAGCATTCTGCCGTTTCTCTGTAAAGGATAACGCGAAAGACATACTGCCAATTCTTCCGCAATACATGAGGAAGATCAGTATATATTTTGAGGCGACCGTAACGTCCCGCGTTATTCCCGTAGAAATTCCCACCGTGCCGATAGCGGAAAATACTTCCATCAAAATATCCGATAGCGGGATTGCTTTCTCAATGCCTGACATCGCCAGTGTGCATCCCACAGCAAGCAAAAGATTGATGGAAAATACCGTGGCCGCCTTCTTGATGCAGTCCTCGTCCATCCTCCTGCCAAAAATGTTCAGCCCGCTCTGATTGCGCAGCGTCGACCAGGCATATAGAATAATTACCACCATGGTCGTCGTCTTGATGCCGCCGGCCGTAGAACCGGGACTTCCGCCAATAAACATCAACACGACAGTCAACATCCTGCCGGCCTCCGAATATGCGCCTGTATCTATGGTATTAAACCCGGCTGTCCGGGGCGTCACCGCACCGAAAACAGACGCCAGAACCTGCCCTTTGGCATCAAATCCACAGAGGTTCCGATACTCAAAAAAGTAGAAGCAAATGCTTCCCGCAATAATCAAAAAAAGAGACATTGCCAACACAATCTTCGTGTGCAGCATATATTTTTTAATATTCCATTTATGATTGGAAATATCATCCCAGACAATAAAGCCAATGCCGCCAATAATAATCAAAGCCATAATCACAACATTTACAAGCACATCATCATAATATAAGGTCAGGGAACTGTACGGCTCAAACCTCCCCATTAAATCAAAACCTGCGTTACAGAATGCAGATATCGAATGAAAAATACCATACCAGATACCCTCCGCAATACCAAATTGGGGAATAAAGCGAACCATCAAAAGCGCCGCGCCAACACCCTCAAAGATCAACGCATACCGGACAATCTTAAGCACCAAGCGCACAGTACCGCCAATTTGCAGTGTGTTCATGCTCTCTTGAATGAGATTGCGCTCCTTTAAGCCTATCCGCCGCTTGAGAAAAATAGAAAAACAAACACCGATAGTAATAAACCCAAGACCGCCAATCTGAATTAACACAAGAATCACTGCTTGTCCAAAAAAGCTCCAATTAGCATAGGTGTCCACCACCACCAAACCGGTCACGCAAGTACTGCTGGTTGCCGTAAAAAATGCGTTGAGAAACCCGCTGCACTCACCACTCTTGGAAGCTATGGGAAGCATTAGAAGTACGGTTCCCACTGCAATAATCAATAAAAATCCCAGGGCAATGGTCTGCACCCTGCTCAATCTCTGTTTCATGATATCTCCTTAAAAAAGGAGCATTTCGCGACGATACGCCACAAAACACTCCTTCGTGCTTAATGCTTAGTATTTTCCAAATTCACCATCCAGGGAAATGATACGCTCATTTTCCTCTGACCGGTCTATGGATGTACTCTGGACAGGAGCCACATTGGAGTTGTTGCCTCCCTTGAGTTTATACTGCCCAATCATCGTACGCAGGGACATTGCCTGGTTGGACAACTGCTCGCTCGCTGCCGCACACTCTTCACTAGTAGCAGAGTTGGTCTGCACTACCTGAGATACCTGGCTGATCGCCTGGTCAATCTGGCTGACTGCCGTCGCCTGGTCGTTCGACGCCACTGCAATGCTGTTAATCAGAGATACAATATTGTCTACTTCTCCGAGAATCTCTGTCAGGGATGCCGCTGTTCCCTCTGCCAGCTTGGAACCTTGTTCTACCTTCTTGATAGAATCCTCAATCATTTCTGCCGTTTCACTGGCTGCGGATGCACTCTTGCCGGCAAGGTTCCTAACCTCCTCAGCTACAACTGCGAATCCTTTGCCATGTACACCTGCCCTTGCTGCCTCTACTGCGGCATTCAATGCAAGAATATTCGTCTGGAATGCAATATCATCAATTACTTTAATAATCTTGGAAATATTCTCGGAAGACTCGTTAATCTCCGTCATCGCACCAATCATGTCTTTCATATGGCCGTCGCTTTCCATAGCCTCATTCTTCATGCTATGTACAGATTCATTGGCCTGGTTGGCTTCTTCCGCATTACGTTTCGTACGCTCTGCAATCTCTGTAATGGAAGCCGTTACCTCCTCAATTGCGCTGGCCTGCTCTGTAGAACCCTGCGCCAATGCCTGACTGGCGTCTGATACCTGCTCTGCTCCCATGGAGAGCTGAATGGAAGAATCACGGATTCCGGAAAGCATCTGGTTATTCTCACGGAAAATGCTATCAAAAGCATTTCCCAAAACATCCTGAGATCCCTTAACTTTGACATCTACATCAAGGTTACCCTGTGAAAGATGGTTGGCAATCTCCGCCTGATACTTAATAGTATCTATAATTTTCTTAAAATCATCCACCAATTCGCCAAATTCATCATCGCGAAACTTTTCTAATTGAACGTCAACCTTGCCTTCCGCAATTTCCATGGCTGCGACACTCAACATCTTCATATTCCTCTGTACATCCTTCAATAACGAAGCCGCCATAATAAGCGTAAGGATAATGGCTACGGCCACCAGACCGCACATGAATATCTCTGCACTCTGCACATAAGATTCGGAAACATTCTTTTTCCTAACTGTCGTTAATGTGTTAATCCCCGCAAACGCAACCAATCCCGTCAGAAAAATAACTATTGCAAAACAGCTAATCAACCGTGTCTTAAATTTCATATTTTTCATTTTCTCTCTTCTCCTTTACCTTTATACCTCTGCAACTTCGCCTGCGGGGGCAGCATCTTCTAACACCTCTACATCCTCGTCCCGGATTAGCTTATCCGGATCCAGCAACAGCTTAACTTCATTGTCTACTCTCGCAAGTCCAAATACATACTTGCTGTTCCCGGCAGTTGACTGTGACAGCGAGGGCGGGAGAATTATCTCTTTCTCATCAACAGTTATAACTCCCGCAATCTCATCTACAATCAGCCCTACAACTGTTGATTTCACACCAATTACGATTATGCAGGTTCGGTCTGTATACTCACGGGGCTCCTGTTTGAGCCTGACCCTGACGTCAATAACCGGAATAATCTTTCCTCGGATATTAATCAGTCCTCGAATATAGTCTTCTGTCTCCGGAACTGCCGTTATGGACTGTATTCCTACAATTTCCTGCACATACGTTATGGCGATACCGTAACATTCATCTGCAATCTGGAATGTCATGAACATGCCTTTCTGGGTATCTCCCTTGCCGTCCAAATCATCCATCAAATCCAATTCTTCTGACATAGCCTACTTTTTCTCCTCTCCGGCAATCAAGCCTGCGATATCGAGAATTAATGCGATGCTTCCATCTCCAAGCTGCGTACATCCAGATAAGCCCTGAACCTTCTTGATATAAGAAGGAATCGGTTTTACCACGATTTCCTGCTCTGCGATCAACTGGTCGATGAAAACACAGACATTCTTATTCTCATGCTCCAATACCACGACGATACCATCTTCAATCTCTGCAATGGAATCATCCAGATGGTAGCGGCGGTTCAAGCGGATAAAGGGATAACATTCCTCACGGAGCATAATGTACTCTTCTCCATCCGGTTCCTTTACCAGCATATCCTTGGTAACCCTGACGAATTCCTTGATATCATTCGTCTCAACAACAAACGTGGAGTTGCCAACCTGCATGACAATGCCGTTGATAATCGCCAACGTCAGCGGGATTTTCATCGTCATCTCGCTTCCGCCGCCCTCTACGCTGTCAATCTCCAGATTACCGCCTACGGCCTGAATGTTTTTAACCACCACATCCATGCCCACGCCTCGACCGGAATATTCTGTGACTTGCTCCTTCGTGGAGAATCCGGCAAATGTGATAAACTGGTAAATCTCTTTCTCTGTAAACTCTGACATGGCGCGGTTGCCAATTAGACCATTATTTCTTGCCTTCTCGTACAATTTCTGTTTGTTGAGGCCTTTACCGTCGTCGCGGACAATAATGTATACTTTGCCGCCCTCGTTCTTGGCTTCCAGGGTAATCTTTCCTTTGGGATTCTTTCCTGCCGCAATTCGCTCTTCTTTAGACTCAATTCCATGGTCTACGGAATTACGCACCAAATGCATCAACGGGTCGGAAATATGCTCGATAATATTCTTATCCACTTCCGTATTCTCTCCGATGACCTCAAGCTCGATATCCTTGCCCAGCTTCCTGGACACATCGAAAACAATACGGTTCATCTTCTGGAACGTATTCGTCAACGGCATCATACGCATGGACATAATTACATCCTGTAGCTCTGTAGTAATTTTAGAGAGCTGGCTGGCCGACTTCTGGAAATTAGAAAGTTCCAGTCCTGGCACTTTCAAATCCGGGTTTTGAAGCACGGTCGCCTCAGAAATTACAAGCTCGCCAATCATATCCATCAGAGAATCCAGCTTATCTACATTCACACTGATATACGTCTGTTTCGGCTGCTGTTTGGGCTGGTTTTTCGCCAGCTTCTTGCTCTTGCCGGCTTCCTTATTCTTGATGACATAATCACCAGGCGCCGGTTCTTTCTTCTCCGGCTTCTTCTCTTTATCTTTCTCCTTATCATCCAGCTCTATGATAATTGGCTGCTCTTCCGGCTCATGGAAGCCCAACTCAAACTCCTGCTTCGTGCAGTCATTGACCTCCACGCGCTCCATCCCGGATGTCTCGCCAATCGCCGCGATAACTTCATCCCGTGAACACTGGCATTGCACAAGCATATGGAAACCATCTTCCAATATTACATCGCCGCTTGCCTCGTTACTGATAATATCGTCGGGTATATACTGTATATCTTCCGCTACTTCTTTCAATGCATACACGGCCGTATATGCACGGATATTACACATCTGGGTATCATCACGCCAATAAATGGAGATTTTGTAATATTTACTGCTCTCACTTCCTGTAGGCGCTATATAGAACTGATCTGGCTCCACATAAGTATTTTCCGGGGGCAGCTCCTCACCCTTCTGGGAAATTCCGGTTTTCACCTTGGTCAGAAATTTATCAATCTCTTCCACAAGCTTGCTCTCATCACCGTCCGGCGTATCGCCGCTCTTGATTTTTTCCAGCTCCCCGGTGATAAAGTCAGATACCTCCAGCACATGATCTACCAACTCCAGATGCGGAACGTTATCTGGGTGAGATTCTCTCAAATAGTAAAATACATCTTCCAGTTTATGGGACACTTTCGTGATATTTTCATACATCATGATACCGGAAGAACCTTTGATTGTGTGCATGACACGGAAAATTTCATTGATGGATTCTTCATCAAAACATTCCTCATCCTTCTTTTCCAACACCGTGCTGTCCAGGGTCTCTAAAAGCTGCTCACTCTCATACAGGAACATATCCAGCATACTGTCTGTATTGAAATCCTCTCCCATTTTCCCGCCTCCTTTCTTCTACAATGTAATCTGCTTATTTTATCAGTTCCAATTTCTTTAAGATTTTTTCAAATTTGTCTAAATCAATGGGTTTACCGGAATAAACCGTACATCCCATCTCAAAAGCTTTCTTCACATTGCGCTCCTCATTCAGCGCGGTCGTCATGATAATCTTGACGCCGTCTTTTCCCTGAATCCCGCGCTCCTTTTCGATATCGCGAATTGCTTTCAATGCCTGATAACCGTCTAAAACGGGCATCATCACATCAAGGCAGATCAAGTCATACGGTTCCCCATCCTCCAATGCCATGAGAAATGCATCCACTGCCTCTTCACCGTCAACGGTAATGTCGCAGTCTCCATACTTTCCCAGATAGTTTGACATGAATTTACGACTCGCAAAATCATCTTCTGCCAATAAAATCTTCATGAATCTCTCTCTCCTTTCTAAGGTATTGGCACGTGCCGCTTGGCGGCTCCTGCCAGCTCGGCGGAAAGCATTTGCCTTCCTCCTCCATGGTAGTGGCACGCGTCGCAACGCGACACCTGCCAGCTCGGCGGAAGGCATCTTAAAAATGCTTCGCATTTGCCTTCCTCCTCCATGGTAGTGGCACGCGTCGCAACGCGACACCTGCCAGCTCGGCGGAAGGCATCTTAAAAATGCTTCGCATTTGCCTTCCTCCTCTAATTGGTCTTTAGTAAACCGTATATTTTATTAGTTATACTCGAAAGTTCCATCTGATACTGGACCGCTCCAATATCATATGCAACTTTGGGCATTCCATATACCACGCAAGTGGCCTCATTCTGCCCAATCGTCTTGGCTCCTGCTTTGCGCATTTCCAAAAGACCATTGGCTCCATCTCCTCCCATTCCGGTGAGGATTACGCCCAGGGCGTCTTTCCCTGCCGACTTGGCGACTGAGGAAAACAGAACGTCCACAGAAGGGCAATGGCCGCTTACTTTCTCCCCTGCCTTACATTCCACCTGGTAAACGCCGTTCACCTTCACCAGACGCATATGCTTATCTCCTGGTGCAATCAGCACGCGTCCCGGCAGAACTTTATCGCCTGTGACCGCCTCCTTTACTGCCACCTGACATTGATTGTTCAAGCGGTTTGCATACATTTCCGTAAATCCGGGAGGCATATGCTGTACAATTACCACGCCCGGTATGTCGGTGCGGAACTGCTTTACTACCTCGAAAATTGCCTCCGTACCTCCAGTGGAGGCTCCTATGGCAATAACCATGTCTTTATTTACTGCCGACACGCCGCGCACGGGATAAGACTCTACACGCTTTAAATTCCCCATTCTGACGGTCGATGCAATCTTTATTTTAGTCCCCAGCTCCTTGCGTATGAAATCACTCACTTTGGAGCGTTCCACTGTGCTGGGCTTACATACAAAATCCACTGCCCCGGCTTCCATAGCATCAAACACCCTGGCGTCCAAGGCGCTAATCACTACTACCGGCAAAGGGTATTGTGGCATCAATTTGCGTAGGAACTGAATCCCGTCCATCTTAGGCATCTCCACATCCAGCGTCATCACATCTGGACGGTATTCTAAAATGGCGTCCCGCGCTGCATAGGCGTCCCCCGCCTGCGCCACAACCTCTAAGTATGGATCTTCACTCAAGCTCTGTACCAGCAAATTGCGAAATAGCACAGAATCATCTACCACTAACACCCTGATCTTTTTCATCTGATTCTCCTACTCTCTATTTCTGATAAATTGATGGCTCGACGTACTTAAAAGCTGTTCCTTTTCTGTTAAGCGCTTCTGTCGTCCCAATAAACAAGTATCCTCCCGGCTCCATAAAATCGTAAATCTTACGAAGCAGCTGCAACTTCGTCTCATCATCAAAATATATCATCACATTCCGCAGGAAAACCACATGGAACGGCCTCTTAAATGGAAATTTATTCATCAGATTAAACTGTCTGAAAATCACTTCATCCCGCAGCTCCTGCTTAACCTGATACTCCTCATCATTGAGTTTTTCAAAAAACTTCCTGCGCCATTTCTCAGGCAACGGCTCTATCTGCTCAGCAAGGTACTTTCCCCGCTGGGCATGCTGTAAAACTTTCGTAGAAATATCCGTCGCCAGAACCTTCGTATCCCACCCATGTTCCAGGCCAAAAAAGTCTTGCAACACCATAGCAATTGTATATGGCTCTTCTCCCGTCGAGGAAGCTGCGGACCAAATCCGCAGGTCTTTTCTTACTGCCTCTTTGACTTTCAGCTTAGGCAGGACTTCCTGCCGTAAGAACTCCATATGCTCAAATTCACGCATGAAATATGTATGGTTCGTAGTAAGGGCGTTGATTAAATTCCTGGCCTCTTTGCCTGCTGGATCATGCTCTACTTTGGCCATATAATCGTCAAATCCGTTATAGCCGTTTCTTAAAATATAATTCTCCAGTCTTCCATTAATCAGGACTCTCTTCTCACTAAGATCGATTCCGGTTGTCTGCTTTACATAATGCACAACCCGGTGAAATTCACTGTCTGTAATCATCTTGACTTACTCCTATCATTTTAAAATTTCTACCGATCAATTTAGTATTCGTTTTATGATACTATATTTCCCTTTGCTTGTCAATTCTTGTAAGATTTTGGCAAGTGCCGCTTGATCGCGTTGTTCCCCCAGTTTATGCGGATTTATGTCCTTCTAGCTGTGCCGTAAACGGTTCTTAATTTTCACAAACACACTTACAATATCCGGATCAAAATATATGCCGCTTCCATCTTTTATTATCTGTATGCATTCCTGCGGGCTATATGTCCCTTCCTGCCCTTCTTCCCCTATTAAGGTGTCATAATTATCAGCGACAATTGCAATCCTTGCGGAGAGCGGAATATCCTTTCCTGTAATCCCTCCCGGGTAACCGCTTCCATCCCAGCACGCATGGTGATAGCGGGCAATCTCAATTGCCATCGGCAAAAAACTGTTTTCTGGCGTATTCTGATATACCCTCTCTAAAATTTCCGCCCCCTGTTCAGCATGATGTCTAATTTGCCTGTCCTCCTGTGCGCCCTGCACCACCTCCTCATCTTCATCGCTCGGCACACGCAGCTTGCCAATATCATGGAGCCTTGATGCAACCTCAATTGTGTCGATAAAACCTTCTGATATTTCTTCGGCAAATTCCGGGCTAAACTGTAGGCTCTGCGCCAGCATCCGGCAGTTATAGGCAACATTTTCCATATGGTTTGCCGTATCAGAATCACGCTGCTCAGTAAGGGCCGCCAGCGCATAGAGAATATTTTTCTGCTCATCCTCAATCCGCCTGGCCTGGCTGCTGATTACGCTATGGAGCCTGCGGTTGCTATTCTCGAGTTCCTGCTGCATCTCATATAGCTTCAAATGGTTATTCACCCGCATCGTGACCTCTGTAACCTCAAATGGCTTGCCAATATAGTCGACAGCTCCCAGCTTAAATCCCCTGACTTTGTCCTCGCTGGAATCTGCCGCTGAAATAAATATCACAGGAATATCCCGGGTAAGCGGATTGTTCTTCAACCGCTCGCAGAATTCATAACCATCCATCTCCGGCATAAACACATCCAGAAGAATCAGCTGCGGCCGACTCTCTGAAATCAGCGATGCCGCCTCCGCAGCGCTGGCTGCACATTTGGGAATGTAACCCATTCCCTCTATAATATTTTCCAGGATAAGCAGATTGGTATCCACATCATCTACAATCAGAATCTGCGGTATCTTTGCGGATTTCCCCATATTTTCCATTCTAAATCCCTCCAATAGCTTCCTCAAACATTGCCCTCAAGTTGTCATACTGTTCCACACTCTTATCGTGATCGCCTTTTCTCACATTCATTTCCAAACGGAAAGCGGCTCTTTTGAGGTCTTTTGGCGCCTGTTCTAACAGTTCCTTGATGTTATGCGCAAAGTTTTCCGCTTTATCCCAGGCTTCCACCTCCATGCATAAAATCAATTTCTCCATCTTGCCCCTGATTTCCTGCACATTCTCCGGCGTGCCAAACTGGAAGAACTTCTCCACATTGTCAAATCCGGGCATTTCCTGATTCTGATTGATAAATTCAAACTGCTCACCAACAGGTTGGTCTTTTCTCGCCGTCTTCGGCATATGCAGGCGCACAGAAAAAGAAAAACTGCTTCCTTTGCCCTTTTCACTGTCGAGATGGACACTGCCCTGCATCAGTTCAATCAGCTGCTTTGTGATTGCAAGCCCTAACCCTGTACCGCCATATTTCCTAGTGATAGAGGCGTCTACCTGTGAAAAGCTCTTAAACAGTTTATCCTTTTCTTCTGGTGAAATGCCAATACCCGTATCTGACACCACAAAAAACAGCTCTATCTCGTCATCAAACTGCACAGTCTTCGTTACTTCTATATTTATGTAGCCAACGCTGGTAAATTTTACCGCATTCGATAAAAAATTATTCAAAATCTGCGTCAGACGCAGCTCATCGCCAATCAAATATTCAGGAATCGTCTTATCAATATTGACCATGATGCGCAGACCCTTGGCATTGATTGCCGGAATGTTGGTCTCCACCGTATGGTTTACCATTTTATAAAAATTGAATTCCTTCTGTTCTATGACGAACTTCCCTGCTTCTAACTTGGAGAAATCCAAAATATTATTGATGATGGCAGACATGTTGTCGCAGCAACGGATAATGATATCCAGTGTGCCCTTAACTTCTCCCGTAACACCATTTTCTAAAAGATTGGTAACATGTCCGCGGATTCCGTTTACGGGTGTCCTCAGCTCGTGCGTCACATTCGCTACAAATTCATTGCGGACTTTCATGGTCTCTTCCATTTCTTCTTTCATGCGCACAAGCTTACGCTCCGTCTCAATCCGCTTGGCAATATTGATGGCAAACAGAAGGTTCTGTCCGCCGCTTCCCTTTATTGTCATCCTCACCGGAAAACACGTTCCATTCTTGCGGTACATCATGCCCTCTGTCATCTTTTGTGCCGCCTCCAATGGGAAACTGCCATTTTCCAGATGGAGCTCTGCCGGAAACACTTTCTCCAAGCCAAGCATCTCCCAATCCTTCCCATAACCCAACTCTTCCTGGGCCAGGGCATTCCCATAGAGAATTTTCCCATCATCATCAAATCTCAGAATAATTTCTAGGGATGCATCTGCAATATTATGGATTATTTCTCCCTGCAACACTTCCTCTCCCATTGTTCCCACCTCTTTTTGTTACTCGGCAAGTCCGCCTGAATTCGCTTAAAAACCTGCACCCTTACACAATTCATGGTCAACTGTATCTCCCTATTAAAATGTGTGCATTCGCGCAGTGATGCCACTATATCTAGTATACGATTTCAAAAATACGGTGTCAAGAAAAATTTAGATGAACCTGAGTAGACTCTCTCTTAAATGTATCTCGCGGGCAGACGATACGCAGGCCGGCAACAAGGCGTCAATTTAAAACTGCGGCTCCGACAGAAAATATCCTGCCAAAGCCGCAGCCTTATTATAAAAATCTCTATTTTACACTTGCCTTCGCAGGAAGCCCCGCTTTCTTTAATATCTTCTTATAGCCCTTTGCCTTATTTTTGGGGACACTGACTTTAGCCTTGCCTGCAATACCACTAAACGCCTGCTTTTTCACGGTCTTGAGCTTCTTAGACTTGATATTCACAGTCTTCAACTTAGTGTCTTTATAGAAAGCCTTGCTGTCAATCGTCGTGATTCCTGTTCCCAGCGTAACGGTAGTCAGCTTCCCATTCGCTGCAAATGCAGACGCGCCAATCTTCGTGACATGATTGCCCACCGTAACCTTTTTCAGCTTCGTATTCTTATAAAATGCTTTGCTTGCGATAGCCGTTACTTTGAAAGTATATCCATTAATCTTGACTGTAGCCGGAATTGTCACAGAAGTATACGTCTTCCTACCTGGTTTCGTAACGGTCACTGTGCCGTTCTTAGCTGCCGATTTGGTAACTTTATAATACAGTGTGCCCACCTTATGGACTGCATTCTTCTTCGGCACCGGTTTAGCCGCTTTCGTCACAGTCACTGTCGCCACACCATATTTTGCCTTATCAAACGTAGATTCTGCTTTTACCGTCAATCTCGATGAAGTTTCATTTGCCGCCACCGTCAGCAGGCCCGTACCGCTAATTTTTGTCTGGCTGCTCTTATTGCCGCTGACACTCCACTTCACCGTCCCAGGCGCGCCATTTTGCACATTGGCCTGCGCTTGGAACTGTTTCGTCTTCCCTGCCTGCACACTGGCGGTTTTGGGAGTAACGCTTACAGAGTTGACCTGCGGGACCGCTCCTACTGTCACAACTGCTTTCGCAGACTTTGTATTATCAAAAGTGGCTGTTGCCCGCACTGTAATCTTCTTTGACGTCTCGTCAGCAGCTATTTTCAACACTCCATTTCTGCTGATTGCCGTGCTATAGCTGTTATTTCCATCTATCGTCCAATCCACGGTCTCAGGCGCGCCATTCGTTCCTGCTACTGCCGCAGTAAACTGCTGGCTCTCCCCCGCAGTCATTGCTTTGTTATCAGGTGTTACACTGACGGAAGTAACGGCCGGCATTCCTTGTAACGCATAAGCATTCTCAACTTTCCATTGCTGAAGCTTAGAATCGCTTGCCGCTGTCTGTATGGCCTTGCCGTCTGCGGAAAATGCCAGATACAAACCGCTGGTTGCATTTTTAAACTTCACATACTCGCCGCTCGTCTCCATAATCCAGTTCTGGTTATCCTCTTTGGTATCCTGCCAGATAATCAGTTCTGTGCCGTCATTAGAAGAACCGCCGTCCACTGCCGCCAGATGGAAGCTCTTGACGTTCATCAGCTTTACGGTATCCTGCGCACCAACTTTACTGGGCTGTAAGTACCATTGCTGGTTCGCCTGCCCGCTGTAATCCCAGGCAAATACTTTGGAGAGCGTTGCAGCACCGCCGCCGTTGATGCAGAGGGCTTTATTCGTCTCGGCATTCTTGATGGACACAATCTTATCCTGAGAAAGTATCTGCCTCATATCTGTCTCCTTACCGGAGAGAGGCGTGCCCTGAGTCGTAAACGTATTGATGGAATGTGCCGGAAGCTCCGCCGTCACTTTGCGTCCGTTAAAGTTAATATCTACCTTCTTCGCACTGTTGCTTCCATTTTTTACCAGCAAAGAAATGGTCCCGTCAGCATTGCGGAATGCAATTTCACGCTGCTCTGCGGAATATACGGAATCTGCTTCCTTATCGGCGTTCGTATTTGGAATATACTCCTGGTTATAAGTACCGCCGCTTTCAATCCTGCGGGCATTTGCTTTTACGGCGTCGGAATAATGCTTGATGTTATAATACTGCGGATTGATGGTGTATTTCTTCGTCGTCTCATTTACCGTTATCGGCGCATTCTGCGGCCACGGAGGGGTCGCCGTATTATATCCGCCGGGATTTACACCATCCCATTCCAGAACTAGATTCCACATATTATAGGCGGAAATTCCGTAGGAAAAATACATATACATAACGTCAAACTGGTACTCTGCATATTGCCAGTCATTATTGCCATTTCCACACATCGTCTCCGACTGCATCATGCCCTGGTTAAACCCGGTATGGAACAGGGAGCGCGCCTTGTTGTAAGACCACCACTGGAAATTGATACCAGAGATATATTTACGCGCTTCCATATCATTCAGCGTCGGGTCCATCAGACTGTCGTCAGAATTCGTAAACGTTCCCAGATAAATCTGTACGCCCAGTTCTTTCATCTGCGGCCCCAAATATTTGAGAAAATCACGCAGGTTCTCCCCTGTCCAACGTCAGGAAGAATACAACGTCCACATCGTCGGCTCATTTTGCGGCGATACCATATAGATTTCAATGCCTTCCTTGTCATAAGCCTCGATAAACTTGCGGAAGTACAAGGCATACGCTTTATAATTCTCCTCAGTGCCATGGAACCAGCCGCCAATCAGGTTTTTATGCGGCGCCGTATTATTCTCTCCCTCTTGCTTCATCCATCTTGGCGGCGACCAGG